>DATGMJ010000045.1:0-4402 GCA_035293685.1 Chloroflexota bacterium
TCCTCATACGGGCGGAGTGATGCCGCGGTGACACCTGTCGGCGTCGGTGTTGGCGCGGCGCTCGCCCGGGTCGCGGCGAACGCAAACGCGGCCGCGGCGATGAGGATAATCGCGGCGGCCACCGCAATCCATGAGATGATCGGCCGCTTGACGCTCATGACTCAGCCTCCAGTGAGGGACGGGGCGGCAGTGACGGCGTCGGATGCTCCTCGTGCCCCGGGAAGATCGCCGCCGGTCGGACGACAACCAGCCGTGCCTGGAGCTGTCGGCAGAGCAGGGTCAGCCAGATGCCCCCCAGGGCGGCCACCAGCGCCAGGTCCTGCCAGTGGGCCGCGAGCGGCGCCGTCGGAAAATCGGGCTCTACCAGAAGGATATCCTCGAGGAAGCGCGTGACCACGAGCAGAAGCGCGACCCGTCCGAGCGCGACCGGGCTTCGGCGCGTGCCCCGGAGCACCAGGGCGAAGAAGGGAATAGCAAACTGGCACACGATGATGAGGATACCCAGGTAGCCCCAGCCGCCGGCCATCCGCCGCAGATACCACGGGATCTCGTCGTTGAGATTGCCAACCCAGATCAGCATCAGCTGATCGAACGAGGTATAGGCCCAGAGGATCAGGTTCGCTAGGAGCAGGCTCCCCAGATCCTGCCAGAGCCGCCACGAGTCGAACTCCCGAACCGGCCAGCGATGCCGAAGCCGGGTCAGGATGAAGATCGCCAGGGCCCAGCCTGCCAGCCCGTGTCCGATGAGAACCATCAGGCCGTAGATCGTCGAGGTCCAGTCCGGCTCCAGCGACATGACCCAGTCGAACATGGCGAACGAGACGCTCAGGACGAGCAGGACCATGCCCGCGCCGCTCAGGTTGCGCAGACGCCGCCGACAGGCTGGATCGCCGGTCCGATCCCAGTCGCGGAACCACTTGTCGAGGTAGTACGCGAGGAGGATCCAAATCGCAAAGTAGAGGACCGCGCGCCCGATCCAGACCGGCAGGCTGAACCAGACGGCCTTGTGCTGAAGCAGGGGATCGGCGGCGATCACCGCCGGGTTCGACCAGCTGTAGAGGTGCGGCACTCCCACCACGATCGGGATGAACAGGATCGCGAGCACCCAGAAGAGCGACGCTCCCGAGCGGAGAACATCCCCGATCGCCGCGCCCCAGCGCCCTCCACCGAGGTAATGGATCATGCTGAAGCCAATGGCCCCGATCGAGAGCCCCAGGCAGTAGAGGAAGGCGACCAGGTAGGACTGGAAGAACTGGCTAGGATTCGCAACCAGGCCGATGACCGACCCGACAATCCCGACCACGGCGATCCCGAGCGCGACCTGCTGGACGCGCGCGAGGACCGGCTGTACAGTCTGATCAACCTGGGCATGGTGGACGTGATTCATCTGCGATCAGCCCCCGGACTGCAGCTGCTGCAGCTTCTGCCGATCCTCCGGCGGGAGATCCTTGACGTTCGCATACTGGCTGAACTGCAGCGCGCGGATGTAGGCGACAATGTCCCACCGGTCACGCGGCGCGATCTGATTGCCGTAGCTCGGCATGGCGCCGAAGCCGTTCGTGATCACGTCGTAGAAGTGCCCGACCGGCGCGTTGCGCAGGCGGTCCTGGTGGTAGGTTGGCGGCGTCTTGAAGCCGCGGGCCACGACGACCCCGGCGCCATTTCCCACCCGACCGTGGCACGGCGCGCAGTAGATGTTGAACTCCTCCTGCCCACGCAGGAGGTCCTGGCGGGTGATCGGGAACGGGAACTCGGTGACCGGCTGGCCCTTCGCGTCCATCCCGGTATAGAACACTGTGTCGGTATCGGCGTAGCCGCGCGGCACCGTATCAGCGACGATCGGCTGGCTGGAGGTGCCGCTGGCGAAGAGCGTTGTTGGCTCGTCCGGGTTCAGCTTCGGCTGATCCCGCATCTTCTGACTGCAGGCGCCGACAGCGAGCGCCAGCAGGATGAGGAGGGCGACGAGCGCGCCCCGGGCGCGCCGGTCACTCCGGAACATCACAGACCTCCCGGGCGTTAAGGGTGCGGAGAAACTGAGCGGTCTCGGCGGGGTTGAACCGGGGATCCGTGGCTTCGATAACCAGGAAGAACCGATCGGTCGTTGCCCGGGCGAACCGCTCGACGTTGAAGACGGGGTGATAGGGCTCCGGCAGGCGGTTCAGGATGATCAGCGAGATGACCGCCGAAAGCACGCCGAACAGGATCGTGAGCTCGAAGGTCACCGGCACGAATGACGGAATGCTGTTGTAGGGGCGGCCCCCGACATTGATCGGGTACCACACGCCCATCGCCAGGACCTGGAACAGGTAGCCGGTGAGCCCCCCGAGGATCCCGCAGATCAGCACGATGGTCGGGATCCAGCTCCGGTGCATCCCGATCGCATCGGCGAGACCCTCGATGGGAAAGGGCGAGTAGGCGTCCATCCGACGGTAGCCAGCCGCGTACGCCGCGGACGCCGCTCGCACCAGGTCCGCCGGTTCGTCGAACTCGGCCATGATCCCGTAGAGCCGGCTGGTGCCGGTCGCTGCATTCGCTGCCACGCTCATGCGGTCTGCTCCTCGTGTCGCAGGTGCGACAGCATCTCCTTCACCTCGAAGGCGGGGATCATCGGCAGCAGGCGAACGAACAGGAACAGGGCGAAGGTAAAGAAGCCCAGCGTGCCCGCGTAGGTGGCGATATCCCAGATCGTGGGGCTGTAGTAACCCCACGCCGACGGCATGTAGTCGCGGTGGAGGCTGACCACCACGATGATGAACCGCTCGATCCACATGCCGATGTTGATCGAGGTCGAGATCAACAGAAGCCACCAGATATTCGTGCGGAAGCGTTTGAACCAGAGAAGCTGGGGGATGAGCACGTTCGTGAGCAGAAGCCCCCAGCCCCAGCCGCCGTACGTGCCGAAGAGGCGCGTGAGCTGCTGGTAGGTCTCGAACTCGCGCCCGCCGTACCAGGCCATGAAGCCTTCCATCAGGTAGCCGTACATCACCACCAGACCGCTGGCCAGCATCAGCTTGGCCATGTTGTCGAGGTGGCGCATTGTGACGAGCCCTTCGATCTTGAAGACCGGCCGCAGGATGATCGCGATCGTCAGTACCATCGCGAAGCCCGCGTAGAGCGCCCCCGCCACGAAGTAGGGGGGGAAGATCGTCGAGTGCCAGCCGGGCACGATCCCGACCGCGAAGTCGAAGCTCACCACGCTGTGCACCGACACGACCAGCGGCGTGGAGAGGGCAGCCAGGAGGACGTAGGCATCCTCGTAGTTCCGCCAGTGCCGGGCCGAGCCCCGCCAGCCGAACGAGAGGATGCCGAAGATGACCTTGGCGAACCGCTGCTTCGCCCGGTCGCGCAGGGCGGCGAAGTCCGGCACCATCCCCGAATACCAAAAGAGCACCGAGGTGGTGAAGTAGGTCGAGACGGCGAAGAAGTCCCAGATCAGCGGACTGCGGAACTGGGGCCAGATCTCCATCGTGTTCGGGTACGGGATCAGGTAATAGAACATCCACGGGCGGCCGAGGTGGATAAGCGGGAAGAGACCCGCGCACATGACCGCGAAGATCGTCATCGCCTCGGCGAACCGGTTGATCGACGTGCGCCAGCGCTGACGGAAGAGATACAGGATCGCGGAGATCAGCGTGCCGGCGTGCCCGATTCCGATCCACCAGACGAAGTTGATGATCGCGAATCCCCAGGCGACCGGGATGTCAATGCCCCAGATCCCGACCCCGCGGATCAGGAGCCAGACCACGGCGAGGTGAAGGAGCACGACCAGGATCGCCGTGCCGATGAAGCCAACCGCCCACCCGAAGGTGATCGGACGCTCCAGGACGATGCCGCCGATCTGCTTCTCGACCGCATCGTACGTGTAGCCCGGCAGGATGACCGGAAACTCCGACTGTTCGGCCGGCACGACCGGTTGGACGCGCGGCTCTGGTGGTGTCGCAATTGGGGTCGACATTTACTCCACCTTGATCTCGGGATTGGGATTACGGATGACACCGAGGTACGACGTGCGCGGCCGGGTGTTGAGCTCGGCGAGCAGATCATAATTAAGGGGATCGGCCTTGAGCTTTGCCACCTGGCTCGACGCGTCGTTCAGGTCTCCGAAGACGATCGCCCGGGTTGGGCAGACCGCCTGGCATGCCGTGACAACCTCGCCATCCCGAATCCTCCGCCCTTCGATCTCGGCGCGCACCTCGGCGTGCCGGATGCGCTGGACACAGTAGGTGCACTTCTCCATGACCCCGCGCTCGCGGACCGTCACATCCGGGTTGTAGAGGAGCTGGAGGACCGGGGTGGTGTAGTCAGCGTATTGGTAGAAGTTGAATCGCCGGACCTTGTACGGGCAGTTGTTCGAGCAGTAGCGGGTACCGACACAGCGGTTGTAGACCATGTCGTTGAGGCC
>DATGMJ010000046.1:0-2977 GCA_035293685.1 Chloroflexota bacterium
ACCCCCAAGCCGCCGGGGCCCTGAAAGTAGGCGAGATCGATCACTGCGAAGGGATCTCCATCCTCCAGGATGCCCGGAATCTCTTCGCAGACGCGATCCCGGAACAGCAGGTGCGAGATCAGCGAACGGACATCCCTCATAGTCAGGTGGCGGCGCCTGCGCAGCCGAATCAGATCGACGAGGACGCGCAGGCGCTCGGTGGTGGCAGGCCCGTAGGTCGGGTCGCGAAACGTGTCGATGTTATGCTTGATCGGGCATCTGACCCGATGGTCGCAGGTGTCGCAGGGCTCCCAGAACGGTCCCTGCACGATGGTCCGGAGCTGGCGGCTGAAGATTGACTTGGGACCGCCGTGGGTCACAGAACGCAAATTGAGGTTCACCACGGCGATGTCTCCGGGTAACTGCGAGGACCCCGGATCGTCGAGGGCGGCGATAACGTCCACCGCGAAGCCGGCGTAGTCGGCGCGATGGGTCATCAGGTAATCCCGCAAGCGGCCCTCGTTGATCGCCGCTATGCGCACCATGGAAGGCCCGACTGAGGGCGCGCGGTGGGCGGCGAACGGCTCGAAAAACGCCGTGAGAACCTCGTCGCTCGTGCGCTCCGCCTCATCCTGGCTTCCGTCATAGAGGGTGACGATGTCGCAACCGCCGTAGAGCAAGCGCGCCCCGTTCTTGGAGGTGTCGACGACCTGCGCCCCGGCCTGTCGCGCCGCCTTCTCCAATTGCTGTATGAAGGCGGTTTTCCCGTCACCGGCGTTGCCTGTGACGATCACGAGGCGGAACTGCCCCGAGAGAACGGAGGCGCTCAACCGCGAGTCGAGCGCGGTTTCGACATACGTGGCGTCGGCGAGTTCATCCAACCCGCGCGTCCCTCGATTGGAGCGCCGGGCCTGGCTTGACAGCGCCAGGAACTCGCGTACCATCGGATTGACATTCGGCGGTGCGTCGGCGAGCAGTTGGGCCAGACGCGAGGGCGGCGACGAACCCACCTGAAGAACGGGGGCGACCACCAGCGGATCGATCGCTTCCAGCGCGGCGCGCATCTCGCGCGCGGTGGTGAAACGCATGTCCCTGCGGGGGGAGCACGCGCGCAGCAGGAACTCGGCCAGGTCCGGCGATAGCTCGGGCCGGAACTCCCGGGGGTCGCGCGGCTGGCGATCGACGCGCGGATGCCTGTTCTCGTAGGGGTGCTCGGCACAGAGCAATTCGTAGAGGACCACGCCGCTGGCAAAGAGATCGGGGGAGACATCCCACACATCCACGCCGGGGATGATGTCCGGGCATTGATACGGCGGGGTGCTGGACATCGTGTTCACGGGCTTCCCCACCTGCGTCGCGATGTTGAAGTCGATCAGCACGATTCCCGCGGAGGTCAGCATCAAATTCTGGGGCTTGATATCGCGGTGGACGATGCCCTGCGCGCGCAGCGCCTGGAGTTCCTCAAACTGCTCGGGCGTCAAATCGCCGCTCCTGGCGACCTCCTCCAACTCGGAACGCCGCTGGGCGTTGGGATGGATCGCCTCGAGCGCCGACAGCAGTTGGCAGGTCAACGCCACGGCTTCGGCGACCGAGAGGCGTTTGCGCCCGTCGGTGTACGCTTCCAGGGTCTCGCCCTGGATCAACTCGCTGACCAAGTACCACTGGCCGCTGGACGTGCGGTCCGCCCATACTGCCTGCACCACTCGCGGGTGCGAGATAGCCCGCAGCATCGCGATCTCTCGCTGCACCTTCTCATAGGGCACATCTTGATTGAATACCTTGAGCGCGTACTCTCGATCTTCGATAGCCCAGTAGACGCGGTAAACCGTGGAGAAGCCGCCGCCGCCCAGGCGCTCCCGCACCTCGAACTTTCCGTCTATCGTATCGCCCGGGGAGTATTCATTCTTCGGGCCGGTGACGATACGGCGGCCCTCGTCGGAGCGCAGACGGGCGAGCGTGCCGAGCACCTCACGCGCATCGACTGGCCGCGCGGCGGGATCACCGCGCAGTAGGTGCGCGAACAGGTCGGTCAACTCCTTCGAGGCGCCGGCCGGTAAAGGCGGCAAGCCGGAGAACGCGTCCGAGGGACGTTCGAAGGGCAGCCTACCGGAAAAGAGTTCGAACCCCACAACGCCCAGCTCGAACAAATCCGTGGAGGGCGTCACTGCGTCCCCTGGCAGATTCATGAGTTCCGGAGCCAGATAGTGTACGTCGACGGCGTCCGGGGTATCGGCATGCCAGACTGTCGCAACCCCGCTGTCCATGATCTTGGCCAGACCGAATTGGGCCAGCCGGGTCACGCCATCATCGCCGAGCAGGATGTTAGACGGCTCGACCTGTCGGTGTACCACGCCGTGAGCGTGTGCGTGCGCCAATGCCTGTGACACGTCGAACAGGATGTTCAAGCGCTCCTCCAGCGTCAGTGGCGTACCGTCGCGCAACCGCTGGCGCAGCGTGCGCCCTTCCGTCGTGTCCATGACCAGCACGACGCGGCCATCTTCCTCAAACACGTCGCGGGCGGCGACGACATTCGGGTGGCTGCCCATGCGCAGGAGCGCCTCGGCCTCGCGATACAGGGCGGCTCGCCGCTCGGCAAGTTGTTCCGGGGTCAGTCGATAGGGAGAGAGGGTCACGACGCGCAGGCGGACAGGGGGAGCGCCGGGCATCTGACGATGGCGCGCCCGATAGAGCGCTTCATCATCGCCCTGCTCCAGGCGCTCGATGACTTCATATGGTCCGAACGTCAGCGGGCCGCTCGGGCCCCGCAGCCATTTGTAGAGCGCCCGGCGGATGTGGCCCGACAGTTCGGCGATCGCCGAGGGCCGTTGTCCGATCTCGGCAGGATCCTCCAGGAATGCGAGCAGTTCATCTGGCCGGTAGACGCGATATCCGCCATCGCCCGTCAACTGTAAGGTAGCCGCCCCGGTCACGACGACGGCGGCCTCAACGCGCACGCGTGCCAGTGCGGGCATGTATTCGACGAGTTTGGACTTGAGGA
>DATGMJ010000047.1:0-2056 GCA_035293685.1 Chloroflexota bacterium
CGTAGATATGCCCCTCCAGGTGGTTCACGCCGACGAGCGGCAGGTGGCGGGCGAAAGCGATCCCCTTAGCTGCGTTCAGCCCCACGAGAAGCGCACCGATCAGGCCCGGGCCGCGGGTCGGTGCAATGCAGGAGATGTCCTCCCAGCCGACCCCGGCTGTGGTGAGGGCGCGCTGGATCGTCGGAAGGATGGCGAGGACGTGCTGGCGCGACGCCACCTCCGGGACGACCCCCCCGTAGGCCTCATGGATGTCCATCTGGGATGCGACGATATTCGACAGGACCTCTCGTCCATCGCGAACGACAGCGGCCGAGGTTTCGTCGCACGATGTCTCGATGCCGAGAACGTTGATTGCACTGCTCATTGGCGCTCCTCTGGAAGCGGGTACCGGTACACCTTGCTGCCGGAGAGCACGTAGAGGGCATGCCCTCCTTCCGGAACCGCGATGTCCTTCATCGCCGCCAGGATGTCGGTGTGCGCGGGATCGGTGAGCGTGCGCTGGTAGTCACCGTTTGTCGAGAGCTGAATGACCCGCGCGTGGGACGGGTCACCCACGAATGCCGCTCCTCCGCTGACGACCAGGCCGGCCGGGCGTCCAGGGGCGAGATCTCCCGGTGGACCGGCGAAGGGCACCGGCCTGCCATCCACGAACTTCTGAATCTTTCCGCTCGCATGAAGCAGGTAGAGGGCATCGCCGACCCGAAGATCGACTGCATCATCCAGTTTCGGCGCGGCCTGCCCGGCAAAGTAATTGTACACCGGGCCGTCGAAACCATCAGCCTGCAAGGGGTACCGTGCAAGGCTCTGCTGGCTGGCGTTCAGGACAAAGAGATCGGTACCGCTCACGGCAAGCGCGGTGACATCCTGCCAGGCCCCGGGGTCGCGGAGCCGAAGGGTGCCGAGACCGCGTGTCGGATCATAGGTGATCAGAAAACCATCTGAATCCAGCGCGAGGAGGGAAGGGCTCGGACGCCCATCGCCGGCCGGTAGCCAGGCCAGATGGGTGATCTGCCCGACTGTTGCATCTCCGATGTGGTCTCCTCGCCCGACCAAGAGTGGATTTGGAGCAGCCTGGACCATCGTGCCGTCAGCGTTGAGCAGGTATTTGTAGATGCGGCTGCTGGTACGGTCCAGGACATAGAGATCAAGACCGTTCAGCAGTATTTCGTCACCGGGGCTCGGCAGGGTCACCAGGATCAGGGGAGTTCCCAGATCGGTGGTTGCGGTCGCGGCCCGATACTCGCGTCGAATGCGCCCGGCAACGGTGACGATCATTGGGTCGTCCGGCCGCATTTCGAGCGCCGTCGCGGCGAGTTGGTCGGCCTCGGCCAGCAGGTGCCGCCGCACGAGAGGATCACCCTGGCCGAGCGCTTCGCGCTCGCGCTGCTGAGCCTCTTCTAGACTGCTCAGGGCTGTGGTGTCGAGTGAGCCTCCCTGGATGACGTGGGCAACGACCATGACCCCCAGGTATCCGACGAAAAACAGGATCAACAGCATGCTCGCGAGCGCGGCGATGCGTGGGAGACTGGCGCCGCGCTCGAGGAAGAGTGAGCGGCGAGGGGGAGCAGGCTTTGGATCTCGCGGCACCGCACGGGGCTCGGCGTATCCATCAGTGATCGCCGCCCGCCGGGAGCGGCCTCCAGGGGCCGCCGCGGGCCTGGGTGCTCCATTGGCGTTCGGTCCCCGGTCGCGCTGGGGCATCGCGCGGGGATTCTGGCGGGGTGCGGGTGGAGCCAGTACTGCCGAGATGCCAGGGCGGGCCGTGCGGTCGAGGGGATCGGCATCCTCACTGTCGGCTCTAGCATCGATCATGGTGTCATCAGGAATACTCGCATCGGAAAGCCGCGTCCCCGGCGGCACGATGACCAGCGTGTGGAATGGCTGCCGACCGCGGTGTTCCCGTCCTGCCTGGCGCAGACCGTACAGGACCTGGGCAGGGTCTCCCCGGAGGGCCTCACTCGCGGGATGGCCGATGAGATCGGTCAGTCCGGCCGAGGTCAGGATGACCGCGGCCGGTGTATCCAGGGCGCGGTAGTGGAGTTCGACCTCGACCTCG
>DATGMJ010000048.1:0-8851 GCA_035293685.1 Chloroflexota bacterium
CGCTCCTGATCCCGGAAGAGGTTCCAGCCCGGCGCCAGGTGATACAGGATCCAGAACAGCGGTGTCGAGCCACCGAGCGAGAGGGGAAGCGCCAGGAGGCCAGCGATCGTCCAGAAAGCGAGCGGCTCATGCCGACTGACCCACGCCCCCCGTGCCGCAAGCACCAGCGCGACAACGCCAATCGAGAGCGCCTTTTCGTCGTGCCAGAGCGGGACAACAACCTCCCACAGTGCCGAGGGCAGGTATCCCCACGCCGCCTCGGTATAGCTCATTTGATCGCGCGTACTGTAGCCCAGAAACTCGAGGGTCGGAAGAATCTGAACAGCAGAGAGGCATGCCCCCCCAAGTGGATAGATCACCGCTGATGCCAGAACAGACGTCCACCGAGCGCCTGCCCGCCAGAAGCGCCAGATGACATATGCCTCGGTCGCGTAGAGGATGAAAAGCAGGGTCTGGGAGTGCCCCGCCAGGACAGCGATGCCAAGAGCCCCGCTCGCCAGCACAAGCCACCGCCACCCAATCGCGCGACGTGCCGCCAGCTCGAGAAACAGGACAATTACGGGAAGCCAGACTGCCGTCTCCAGGAGTGGGAGCTGCTCGGCCGGGTAGCTCGTGATAAAGCCGCCAAACGCGAAGGCGACACCTGCAACCAGGGCGCCCAGGCGCGAGCGGGTGAACAAGCGGGCCAGCATATAGGTGAATAGTCCCGCCAGAAAGGTGTGGACGACGACTTCGCCCTCGAGAGCCGCGTATGGAAGGCCGTGTCGACCGAAGGCGACTGCATCGGCAAATGCCAGGGGGTAGAAGACAGCAGTCTGAACATCCGCCTGGAAGGGATGGCCGGCGAACATGTCCGGGTTCCACAGGGGGATCCTCCCGGACCACCATTCGCGTCCCTCGAAGAAGCGAAAAGGATAGAACTGGCGGCTGAAATCGCCCTCCATCATGTACAGCCGCGGCGGCCATGGGCGAATCATGGGCCAGAAGAAGGCGATAGTGAGGAAGCCGATCGCTAGAATAGCCAGCGCATCGCCACGCGATCGAGTGATCCACTGACCGATGCCGCACGTAGGGTGATCGGAGGCGGGACGAAGCTCGATCCCGGTGTGCACTACTGGGGCCTTCCTTGATCCGGATTCGAGATGAATGCGGTTGGACCGGAGTAGCAAAGGCGACTCGGCCACGGCCTGATCGTCTGTGCGTGCGCCAACCGCTCAGGCATTGTAGCATTCGCCCGGGCTGTGTGCCATTTTTGTCGATCGCCCGTGCTATACTGGCGCCATATGGAGACGATCAATCGCCTCTCGGCGACGGAAGAACGCACTGCATCGGCCAGGATCCGCAGCCTTCCAATGGCCGCCGGCGTCGCCGCGCTCGGCCTGGTCGTCGGGATGATCCTGGGAGTTGCTGTCGCCGCCGCCTCGCCACCGGTCGTCATTGGCGCGCTGGTCGGGCTGGCGGTCATGGCAGCGATCGTGGCGGAGCCGCGCATCGGGATCGTCGCGTTCATTGCGGTTGCCTGCCTGCTCCCCTTCGCTGTCGTTCCAGTCTCCCTCGGACCGGTTAAACCCACTCTGGTTGACCTCACTCTCCTGCCAGTTCTCATCGTCTGGGTCATCCGCGTCCTGGCAGATCCAAATCGCAGACTGTACGGGAGCGGCGTAGACGGGCAGGTCCTGCTCTTCGTCGCATCGTGCATAGTGTCGTTCATCCTGGGAACAGCCTACCACACCACGACCTCGGATGTTCGCCTGTTTGGGGAGCTTCTCTCGGCAGTCATCTTCTTCTTCAGCGTCGTGCAGTGTGTTCGCGATCTCCGAACAGTCCGCCGGCTGCTCCTGGCGCTGGTGCTTGGCGGTGTGCTCGCCGCCCTCATCGCGATCGTGCTCTACTACCTTCCGGCCGGCACCTCGACCGCCGTGCTCGCCTCCCTCTCACGATTTGGCTATCCGTCCAGCAATATCCTTCAGTACAATCCGGGCACAACCATCCAGCGTGCGATCGGGACCTCGATCGATCCGAACATTCTCGGGGCGACCCTCATGACCTGTGGAGTTCTGGTCGTCGGGCTACTTGGCATTCCGCGCCCACGCTGGCAGTCAGTGCTTCTCCTTGGCGCGCTCGCTCCGATCCTGGTCGCACTCCTGCTGAGTTACTCGCGCGGCTCGCTGATCGGCTTCCTGGCTGGCGGTGCGGTCATCGCTACGCTCCGCGATCGGCGCCTCTGGCTGGTAGGAGCAGTGCTCCTGGCGGCAGTCCTGCTGTCTCCATCGCTCCGGGAGTCGACCTTCGTCACGCATCTTCAGTCCGGCCTGGAGGTGCGTGACCAGGCGGCTGCCATGCGGTTGGGGGAGTACAAGGACGCAATGCGTTTGATCTCGGAGTACCCGGTCTTCGGGGTCGGGTTTGGCGAGGCACCGGATGTGGATCTCTACATCGGCGTCTCGAGCATCTATCTCCTGCTTGCCGAGCAGGTCGGGATCGTTGGTCTATCGATCTGGCTGTGGACCATCGGCTCGGTCCTTTTGCGTGCAGTACGTCATGTCCTGGAGGTAGACGACGAATCAACCCATCTCACCGCGACGTGTCTTGCCGCGCTTGTGGCCATGCTGGTTGCTGGCGCGTTCGATCATCATTTCGTCGATATGAACTTCCCGCACGTGGTCGCCACAGTCTGGCTGATCGTCGGCCTTCTCATGGTCACGCTCGATCGGCGGGTCCGGACTGCCGCGAACGGAGCGTGAGGAGCGACGCTGGGACGGTAGCCGCCTTGCTGGGCACATGGGGTGGGTGTATACTCCTGCAGGACTCCAGGTGCGAGCGACGCAGAAACGGGCGCCAGACTGGTGACCAGCGGGACCACGGAGAACGCGCGTGAAGGTCGAAAAGCTCCTGGTCGCTGTGTGCGGCGATCCGACAGATCGTGATGTGCTGCTCCTGGCAACGGCCCTCGCTCGACGCTACGGCGCGACGATCTACGCGACGTACGTCATCGAGGTCAAGCGCTCCCTGCCGATTGACGCCGAGGTCGGACCGGAGATCGATAAGGGCGAGCAGCTGCTCGACATGGTGGAGCAGTGCTGCGAGGATGCGCAAGTCCCGGTCGAAACCGAGCTCCTCCAGGCCCGCGAGGTTGGCCCGGCGATCGTGGATGAGGCGGTCGCCCGCGGCGTTGATGCGATCTTCATGGGCATCCCCCAGCGGCGGCGTCCCTCCGAGAACGAGCTCGGCGCGGCTGTCCACTACGTCCTGAAGAACGCACCATGCCATGTCTGGCTCTGCCGCGCCCCCCTGACAACGGATAGCTGAACGGATCGCAGTCCCGGCCGCAAGCGGCAGTCGGACAGGGAGCCGCGTAGAGAGTGGGGAACGTTCGGGAACCGTGGCAGTCGAACGGCGCGGGGTCGGCCAGGAAAGCCGAGGACAAGGAATATGATTGCTGTCATTCTGGGATGTGGACGTGTAGGGGCACGGCTGGCGAGTGTCCTTGATCAGGAAGGGTACGATGTGCGCATCATCGACCGGAATACCGATGCCTTTCGCCGCCTCAGTCCGGACTTTCGCGGCCAGGCCATCGTCGGATCGGGCATCGACGACGACGTCCTCATGCGGGCCGGCATCGATAAGGCCGCCGTCTTTGCGGCCGTTACCAATGATGACAATACCAACATCATGGCGTCCCAGATCGCCAAGGTCCTTCACCACGTCCCGAAGGTGATTACCCGGATCTATGATCCCAGTCGGGAGGATACGTATCATACCCTGGGGCTAGAGACCGTCTGCCCAACAACCCTGGGAGCCCAGCTGATCGAGCAGATGCTCGATGCCTACGAGAAGCAAAAGAAAGAAGCCCAGCCGCTCGCCGGGGCAGAGGTGAAATCGTAACGATGTACGTTGTCGTCGCGGGTGGAGGAAAGGTTGGGTTCTATCTTGCCAAGGCGCTGATCGCGGAGGGGCACGAAGTCCTGGTGATCGAGCGGGAGGCCCGCAAGGCGGAGATCATCAACGAGGAACTCGGGAGCGTTGTCCTCCGGGGAGACGCCTGCGAGGCAAGCACTTTGAGCGAGGCCGGGGTAAATCGCGCCGACGTCGTGGTCGCGGTTACCGGGCACGACGAGGACAATCTGGTCATCTGCCAGATGGCTAAGAAGAAGTTCAACGTCCCCCGAACGATCGCGCGGATCAACAATCCGAAGAACGAGCAGATCTTCCGCCTGCTCGGTATTGACTCGACGGTATCCAGCACCGACCTGATCATGCAGCAGATTGAGCAGGAGCTGCACGCGCAGGCGCTGGTGCACCTCCGGTTGCTTCGCGATGCCGATCTCGAACTCATCCAGGCGCCAGTAGCGCCTCAGTCCGCCGTGGTGGGAAAGAAGCTACGCGAGATCAGGTTCCCGAAGGAAACCCTGATCCTGGCTGTTGTCCACGACGGTACGACATCGGTGGGATCGGCCGACACACGCCTCGAGGCTGGCGATCTAGTCATTGCTCTGACCCGGGCCAGCCGCGAGCCCGAGCTGCGCGCCCTGCTCCTGGCCTGAGAAGGATCGCTACGCCGCGATACCTTCTCCGCCGCCACGATTAGCCTTCAGGCTCCACGAAGACGAGCGACCATCCCCTTCCCGGCCCGAAAATCAATGGGGGAGGAGCCCGAAAGGGCTCCTCCCCCATGCCAGGAGGCAGATTCCAAACACGCCTCGGTCATTTAGCTGGCCGCGACCAGCGCCCCCAGCTCCCACTCCGGGACGAACTTCTTCCATTCCGTGTACGACTGCAAGTACTGGTTCAGCACATAGTACGGCGAGACACGAGGCGGCGCGGGTGGGCGACGCAAGGTCATCTTCGCCTCTTCCAGCGTCTTCCCCCCTTTGCGATGGTTGCAGCTCCGGCAGGCGCTCACCAGGTTTTCCCACGTGTGCTTACCACCACGATGGCGTGGGATCACATGGTCAATGGTGAGATCTTTCGATCGCACGCCGCAGTACTGGCAGGTAAAATTATCGCGCAGGAACACCTCGCGTCGGGTCAAACGCGCTTTCGGGCGCGGCCGGCGGATCAGGTAAACCAGACGGATCACCGACGGACGCGCAAAGGTCTGGGACGGGGTGCGAATCAGGCCGTTACCATGCTCCAGGATCTCGGCCTTGCCCCGATTCACCAGCACGATTGCGCGTTTCTCATTGCATACATTAAGTGGCTCGTAATTCTGGTTCAGCACGAGTACTGCGCCGCTCACGCCCATCCCCTGCCGTCTCCGTCTGGCATCTGCGCATATTGTAGCACCCCACCATCACTCGCATCAACATCATGTGCGAGCAAGCGAACGGTCGCCATGATCCCCGCCTTCCCTTCCGGGGGGAGTCGCACGCCGCGTGCCGTCCGGACCATCCGCTGTGGCCAGCATCTTGCCCCATGCCGCGGGGGCCCCTTATCTCCTCTGGTATACTGTGAACGCACGCGGATTCGCCCCGTGCCACGCCGAGGGATGTGCGAGCACACGCGATGACCGCCGAGGCCCACCGCGACCACACCTGGCCGGGACAGCCGCCCACGAACATCGATCCCCGGCTCGGGCTCGCTATAGCGGCCGGGCACCTGGCAGGTCGGCTGAGCCGCGGCCTGGGACGAGGGGGTGGAACTGTTCTGCCGGGCCTTGTCGCGCTCCGTCTTGACCCCGGCATCCTGGCCAAGCTCGTCCGCGGCCTGGCGGAGGGGGTGATCCTGGTCAGCGGCACGAATGGCAAGACAACCACGAGCCGTGCGCTGTCGAGCATCCTTCGCGCCGCCGGGCGCACGACGATTCACAACCGTGCTGGCGCTAACCTCGAGAGCGGCCTGGTGACCGCACTGATCGACCATACCAGCCCGGGCGGCCGGACCAGGGGAGACATCGCCCTCTTCGAGGTCGATGAGGCCATTCTGCCGCGGGTCACGCCGGTCGTCCAGCCTCGGGTGATCGCGTTGACCAATCTCTTCCGCGACCAGCTCGACCGCTACGGTGAGGTCGACTTTGTGGCCGGCTGCTGGCGCGCGACGCTCGCCGATCTCTCCCCCACAACTACGGTGGTGCTCAACGCCGATGATCCGGCCGTCGCCGCGCTCGGTGCCCAGTGTCGCGCTCGGGTGTTGTACTACGGCATCGAGGTGCCCGGCCAGGCTTCACGACCAGGGCCGATCGCCGACAGCCGGCTCTGCCCGCAGTGCGGTCGTCCCCTCATCTACCGCGAGGTCCACTACGCCCACCTGGGGCGCTACCACTGCCCAGGAGGAGATTTCAGCCGACCGGCCCTCACTGTGGCCGCCACGGCGATCACGTTGGCAGGAGCGGAGGGCAGCGAGATCGAGGTCAGCGGTCCATTCGGGACCCAGCACATCTCCCTGCGTCTCCCGGGTCTGTACAACGTGTACAACGCCCTGGCGGCCATAACCTGTGCCCTCGCCTTGGACATACCTGCCGCCGCGATCCGTGATGGCCTCACCGCGATCACCGCGGCATTCGGTCGCCTGGAGCGGATTTCGGTTGGGGATCGCACTCTCTTCATTACCCTTATCAAGAATCCGGTTGGCTTCACCGAGGTGCTCCGCACCATCCTCGCCGGGCCTAGTCTGCGGCACCTCATCGTCGCGATCAATGACAACCTGGCAGATGGGACGGATGTCTCCTGGCTCTGGGACGCCGAGGTCGAGGCCCTGGCCGACCGCTGTGCCTCGGTCATTGCGAGCGGGACACGCGCGGGCGACATGGCGGTGCGGCTGAAATACGCAGGTGTCCCGACCGAGCGAATCCACGTGGAGCCCGAGATCGAGCGCGCGTTGGATCTAGGCTTAACCTCCCTTCCGCCCGGCGAGACCCTCTACATCCTCCCGACCTACACGGCCATGCTTGCCTTGCGCACGATCGTCGCGCGGCGGGGCTACTCTGTGCCGTACTGGGAAACCTGAATGCGTCTCACGCTCTGCTACCTTTACGCCTCCGGTATGAACATCTACGGGGATCGAGGAAACGTCCTGACGCTCATTCAGCGCTGCCGCTGGCGCGGCATCGATGTCCAGCTCATCGAACGAGGAGTCGGAGAGCACAGCCCACTTCATGATGTTGATCTGTTCATCGCTGGCGGCGGGCAGGACCGGGATCAGATCGCGGTCAGCCGCGATCTGCAGGACGGCACCGGTGCGGCGCTGATCGAGGCCGTTGAAAACGGAGCGGTGCTCCTGGCGATCTGCGGCACCTATCAGCTCCTGGGACAGTACTTCCGAACCAGCGGCGGCGAGGTTCTGCCGGGGATTGGCATGTTCGACGCGTGGACGGTCGCCGGCCCCCGCCGCTTCATCGGCGATGTCATCGTTCGAGCGAGGCTGGAAGATCGGGAGGTCGAGCTGGTTGGCTTCGAGAATCACAGCGGGCAGACGTTCCTCGGCCCGGGCACGCGCCCGCTGGGGCAGGTGCTGATCGGTGCGGGGAACAACGGGACAGACGGCTGCGAGGGCGCGGTCTACCGAAACGCCTTCGGCAGTTATCTGCACGGGCCGCTCCTCCCTAAAAACCCGGACTTCGCCGACTATCTCCTGCGCCTGGCGCTTCGCCACCGCTACCGGGACGATGTCCCTCTCGCCCCCCTCGATGATCGGATCGAGCTCGCCGCACGAGCGGCGATGATCGCCCGCATCCGCCAGCGCGGGAGGGTTCGCTCGGGGGTCCGGGCGTGATCCGAGTCCAACGAACCCGCCGCCTGGCCGGGGCGGCGATTATCGTCATGGCCGCCTTCGTGAGCAGCCGCCTCTCCGGGCTCCTCCGCGATGCGGCGATCGGCTACCGATTCGGCACCAGCCCGGAACTCGCCGCCTACTACGCGGCGAATCGGGTACAGGATGTCATCTTTCAGGTTGTCGCGGGCGCGGCGGTAGCGAGCGCCTTCATTCCTGTCTACAGCGCCTATCTCGCCCGCGACACCCCGGAGAAAGGGTGGGAGATGCTGAGCATCTTCCTGACCCTTTCGGTGGTCATCTTCCTGCCGCTGGCCTTTCTCGGCATGGCAGTCGTGCCGTGGATCATGCCCTTACTGGTCCCCCAGTTCCCGCCTGCATATCAGGAGCTGGCGGCCCAGCTCGCCCGGATCGTTCTGATCGCGCCCCTCTTTTTTGCCCTCGGCTGTTTCGCCACCAGCGTCCTCAACGCTCACGGACGCTTCTTCCTAGCTGCCCTCGCCCCGACCTGCTACAACCTCGGCATTCTTCTCGGAGCCGTCCTGCTAGCGCGCTGGCTGGGCATCTACGGGCTCGCCTTCGGAGCATTGATCGGGTCAATCCTGTTCCTGGCAGTCCAGCTCCCCGGGCTCCGACAGATCGGCGCCGTGATTCGTCCCCACCTGGACCTCCGGCACGAGGGCGTCCGCGCGGTGGCGCAGCTGATGGGACCGCGAGCTCTCGGACTGGCCGTCACCCAGGTTAATTTCCTGGTCACCCTGAATCTGGCATCCAGCGTTCCGGCGTGGATCCCTTCGCTGAACTTCGCCTGGATGCTCACCATGCTCCCTCTCGGCGTCTTCGCCATGGCGATCTCAACGGCGGTTTTCCCCACGCTGGCAGAGCACGGCGCGGCCCAACAGAGCGACGAGCTCCGCGATACCCTTGTCGGCGCGGCTCGATTCATCCTCTACCTGACGATCCCGGCCAGCATCGGTCTGATCGTCCTGGGACAGCCGATCGTGCGGGTGCTCTACCAGCGTGGCGAGTTTACCCCCGAGTCCACCGCCCTGACTGCGCGGGCCCTCCGTCTCTACGCCCTTGGCCTGCTCGGCATGGCAGTGACGGAGATCGTGACCCGTGCCTTTTACGCCCTCCACGACAC
>DATGMJ010000049.1:0-17422 GCA_035293685.1 Chloroflexota bacterium
CTGGGAGTATCCTGTCTGGGCTCTAGAAGGGGAAGCCCTTTGCCCCCTGGCAGCCGAGAAGCGCCGCGATCTCACCCAGGTGGGTGAGCTTATGCGTGACCAGCATCAGAGATAACGCGGCCACCCGCGGACGTCGTCCACGAGGCGTCTCGATCTCCTCATCCAGCGCGCCGGGGGTGAGGGCGGCAAGGTACGCGCGCGTCGCATCGTGGACAGCGCGGGCGTAGGCGCGGCAGGCATCCAGATCGGGATGCTCTGGCACGGCCCAGGGCGCCGCCGGATCGAAACCGAGGCGTTCGTGCCATCCCTGGCTCTCCAGGAGGGGTGGCTGGGCGCGTTCCCGGTGGATGATGCGATCCTCGGTGACGTACACGTGGCGGTAAATGGAGAAGATCGGGTTCGCAGTCGAGCCAGGGAGACGCCAGAGCGCCTGGCTTAGGGTAATTCCCTCGGTTGCCTGCTGGAGTAGGCGCTCAGCCGTGTCAACCTGGTCGCGGAGGAGGGTCAGGGCATCCATTGGTAAGGAGCTCTCCAGTGTGATTGGTCCCCGCGTACTCCCGGGAGCGTCTCAGGGACGCACTCGAGGGAAGAGCGTGGGGCCGTGCTGGCTATTCTACCAGACCCCTGGCCCACGCCGGGCCATATACTCCCCTACGGCAGGCGGCCAGGTGCTGGTTGTGCGTGGGGCGGCGACCCCGTCGGGGCGATCGTGCTAGAATGAGGCGGGAGGCCAGGAAGAATGATGGATCTGATCGTTATCGGGGCGGGGATCGTCGGACTGGCAGTTGCCCGAGAGATCCTTCAGCGCTGGCCGGGGCTGCGGCTGGTCGTTGTTGAAAAAGAGGATCGCATCGCCGCGCACCAGTCCGGGCACAACAGCGGCGTTCTCCATACCGGCATCTACTACGCGCCGGGCTCGCTGAAGGCCCGGCTGTGCGTCGCCGGCCGCGAGGCACTGGTGCGGTACTGTGAGGAGCGCGGTATCCCCTACCGTCTCTCCGGCAAGGTGATCGTTGCGACTGCGGAGGAGGAACTGCCGCGGCTGGAGGAGCTGTACCGCCGGGGCGTGGCGAACGGCGTCCCGGGCTTGGAGATGATCGGTCCTGAGCGGCTGCGCGAGATCGAGCCGCACGCACGCGGCATCCGAGCGCTCTACTCGCCCATGACGGGCGTGGTCGACTTTACCGCAGTCACGCGGAGCTACGCGGACGACGTACTCGCGTCCGGCGGAGAGATCCTGACCGGCCGCTGTGTGACCGGCATCCTGCGCCCCAATCAGCGGATCGTTGTGATCACGACCCGTGGGGCGATCGAGGCGCGCTATCTGATCAGCTGTGCCGGCCTCTACGCCGACCGGATTGCTGCCATGACCGGGGCCCCAGCGGACCCGCGTATCGTGCCGTTTCGGGGCGACTACTACATCCTGCGGCCGGAGCGTGCCCATCTGGTGCGCTCGCTCATCTACCCGGTTCCTGATCCATCCTTCCCGTTCCTGGGGGTCCACTTCACCCGCCGGATCGAGGACGAGGTATGGCTGGGGCCCAACGCCGTCCTCGCCTTCGCCCGTGAGGGCTACACCCGGGCGACGATCAATCCGCGCGACCTGCTCGATGCGTTGAGCTACCGCGGCTTCCGGGCGCTTGCGGCGGCCTACTGGCGAACTGGCCTGGCCGAGATGTACCGCGACTTCAGCAAGTCCGCTTTCCTGGCAGCGCTCCAGCGCTACCTGCCCGAGCTGACCAGCGCGGATCTCCTGCCGGGGCCGGCGGGCGTGCGGGCACAGGCACTCTCGCCGGATGGGAAGCTGGTAGACGACTTCGTGATCCACGGCGAAGGGAATGTCCTGCACGTCCGCAACGCGCCCTCGCCTGCTGCGACCTCGTCGCTCGCGATCGCCGCAGTGATCGCCGACCGGGCGGCCGAGCAGTTCCAGCTCGATGCACTTCGTCCGCGGGTCTATCCAGCTGGCCCCGGCGCTGGCAGTGCCGGGGAGCGCGGTATGGCGGGCTGATCCCGGTTCTCCTGGCACGCTCGGTGCATCGGGGGCTCCTTCACACGATGCACGCACGATGCTCCGAGCAGGCCGGAAGCCGTGGCTGACCTGGTCACCAATACGATCCGACGCATTGTCGTCCTGCGGGCGAATGGTCTGGGGGATTTCCTGTTTGCCACGCCCGCGCTTCGGGCGCTGGCCCGGTATTTCCCGTCGGCTGAGATTACCTACCTCTGTCTTCCGTGGCTGCGGCCGTTCATCGAGGGCCGCTATCCCTATCTCCACCGCGTGCTGACCGTTCCACCCTATCCGGGCATTCGGCAGGTCGAGGGCGACCCGGCCGTCGCTGCGCGCGAGCGAGAGGAGTTCTTTGCGGCAAGTCAGGCGTACGGCTACGACCTGGCGATCCAGATGCACGGCGGCGGCGTCGAGTCGAACCCGTTCGTCCGTCGTCTGGGTGCGCGCCACACCCTGGGGCTGGCGGGACGAGGTGTCGCCCCGCTCGAGCATCATCTGCGCTACGACTTCTATCAGAGCGAGGTGATGCGCTATCTGGAGCTGGTGGCCCAGATCGGTGTGCCCCCCGCAGGGGTGGAGATGGATGCACCGGAGCTTCCTGACGATGAGGTGCGCCTGCGTGCGGCCTGGGCCGATGCCGGCCGCGGTTCCTACGCGGTCATCCATCCGGGGGCATCCGACCCGCGGCGGCGATGGCCGATCGAGCGATTCGCCGCTGTCGCCGACCATCTCTGGCGCTCCCACGGTCTTCCTAGCGTGGTGACCGGGTCGCTTGCTGAGCGCCCCATTGCTAGTCAACTTCAGCGGCTTGCGGCGGTACCTCTCCACAATCTGAGCGGCCAGCTTGATCTGGGGGCTGTACTCGCGCTTGCGCGGCGAGCGCGGCTGGTGGTCAGCAATGATACCGGCGTAGCCCACCTGGCCCATGCGGCTGGCGTGCCGAGCGTGGTGATCTACTGGTGCGGCAACCTCATCACCGCCGCACCCTTCACGCGGGCGCGGTATCGACCGGTGCTCTCCTGGACGGTCGACTGTCCCCGCTGCGGCGCTCGGCGCTGTCGGTGTCCGGTGTCGTTCGTGGCCGAGGCGCCGCTCCGCGAGGTGCTGGACCAGATAGATGATCTGCTGTCCGCCGCGCCCGACCGGGCCTGGTAGAATAGCGACGAGACAATCCGGGAATCTACCCTGGGGACGACGATAACGGAGAGCTCAAGGAGAGTACGCCGTCAATGAGCCGAGCCAGTGAGAAGACCCGAAAGATTCGGCGGAAGCACCGGAAGCGGCGGCAGAAGCTGGAGCTGAAGCGGAAGCTGATGCGGCAGGCAGCCGCGGGCGTGGCTTCAGGAGCGCGTGCCGCGGCTCCGGCCGCCCCGACCGCCCCGGCGGCGCGCCCACGCCCGGCCCCAGCCCCCACGCGGCCCGCACCCGCTGCACCGTCCGCACCGGCCGGGCCGGCCGCTCCCCGGCCAGCGCGGGCGCCGCGGCCGGCGCGGCGCGCACCCCGTGCGGAGGGCGGTGGGAGCGCACCGGAGCAGCAGACCTCGTAACTCCCGCGGCCGCCGTCCTGGTAGCCCGGCAAGCGCCCCCGGCGGCGTGGTCATAGCCGTAGTCCATACGCCGCCGGGGAAGCACTGGCCGGATAGCTGGCCGTTCAGATCAGCATGGCGATTGCCAGGCAGATCACCGCGATCGCCAGGAGCACGATCGGGGAGAAGAGCCCGGCCAGCGCCAGGATGGCCAGGACCAGCCCGATGACAACGAGAAGCGTGTTAACAGTGGCTCCTGCCACGACCGGACGCATAGCACATCACCTCGTGTGAGGTGACCGCGCGCGGCAATCCGCGTGCCGCGTGCGGTCAGCGCGCCGGCTGGCTAACCTTCTTCAGCGCGCTTCTCGGCGAGGAATTGATCGTACTCGTCGCGATCGAGCGGCAGGCTCACTGGCTTACCGCGAAACCCCGAAAGGAGAAGGGCGTTGGCCAGCTCCAGAGAGTTGCGGCCGTCCTCGGCAGTCGCGATGAGGGGCTCGCCAAGGCGGATGGCTCGGACGAACTGCTGAACAACCCGGGCGTGGCCGGCCGGTTCCGGCGCGACCTCAATGGTCTCCCATTCGCCCTCCGGCTTTCCCCACATCGTGCCGGTTGCAGTCTCCTCCTGGATCGAGCGCTTCATGCGGTAAAGGCGCAGGGTGCGGTCCTGGATGACCAGCTTCCCGCGGTCGCCGGTGAACTCCAGGCGATTTTCCCCCGGCCATTCCGCGGTCGTGGTGTAGAGCCAGCCGGTGTGACCCTCCTCGTAGTCGAGCATGGCCTCGACGGTATCCTCGACACGGATCCGGTGAAGACGCGTCGCGACGCGGGCCTGGACCCGGCTGGGCTTGCCGCCAAGCCAGATCAGGAGATCCAGCGAATGGGGCGACTGGTTCATCAGCACGCCCCCGCCTTCACCCTTCCAGGTCCCCCGCCAGGCGCCGCTGTCGTAGTAAGCCTGGGTCCGATACCAGTGGCTGGCGATCATGACCGAGCGGTAGATGCGGCCGATTGCCCCCTCGGCAAGAAGCTGGTGTGCACGCTTGATGTGCGGCTCGGTTCGGGTCTGGAACATCACGCCGAGGACCACGCCTGCCCGCTGGGCCGCGGCGATCATGCGGTCGGCCTCGCTCACCGCCACGGCAATTGGCTTCTCCGAGAGGACGTGAAGCCCGCGCTCCATGGCGTAGAGGGCGATCGGGGCGTGGAAGGGGTGTGGGGTGGCGATCAGCACGGCTTCGCAGGTCCCGCTGTCGATGAGATCGCGGTAGCTGTAGAAGCCGGGGATATCGTAGCGCGCGCTGATCTCATCAACGGCTTCCTTCACCACGTCGGCGACGCCGACGAAGCGCACCTCGGGCAGATGCATCTCTTTCTCGAGGTGGCTCCGTCCCATGCCGCCCAGCCCAACCAGGCCCAGCTTCAACGGTTCCATCGTGCCCCTCCTCCGTCGGAATGCTCTCCGGGCCGGGACCCGCGCGGTCGGTGGTGGGAGAATGCGGGCGGTGGCAGACCGGCCGGGCGCGTGCCCCGGTAAGGTCGGCCCCATCTTAGCACAGGATGCCCGGCCCGTCAGGGAGGCACGGCTGCGGCTGCCCACTTTTTCCGGATCACGCTGGGCGAGAGACCGGGGTGGCCCTCATCTGCTGGTGGGGACCGTGCGGCGTCGGCGGTTGCGGGCAGGCAGGGCTTTCGCTAGAATGGCCGGGCTACCACGATGAGGTGTCGAACCCGGACCGGGCGATGGTCCGGCCGACAGATCACCGAGCTGGATCCCGTGACGGAGATGATGATACCCCGGACGACCGTTGTGCCTGGGGCGGCCGACCGAGCGGCTGGAGCGCGGGCGTCTCGCCGCTTTCGCATCCTCACGCTTGCGCCCACCTCGTTCTTTGCCGACTACGGCTGTCACGTTCGGATCTATGAGGAGGCGCGTGCGCTCCAGCGCCGCGGGAGCGACGTCCTTATCT
Organism: Chloroflexota bacterium; assembly: GCA_035293685.1. Classification (GTDB taxonomy): domain Bacteria; phylum Chloroflexota; class UBA6077; order FW602-bin22; family CADDYW01; genus JADGGD01. The sequence continues at coordinate 5,511 of DATGMJ010000049.1, forward strand.
GCACCTATCCGGCAGGGCGTGATCCGAGCGATGTTCGGATCATCCGATCGCCCGGTTTGCCGGGAGGCCGTCAGATCCGCGTCGGGTCCTCGCGCCACAAGCTGTATCTGGACTGGTTCCTCCTCCTGCGCGGCCTGCGGGCCGGTCTGGCCTACCGGCCTGATGTCGTTCACGCCCACCTCCACGAGGGGGCACTGATCGGAGCGGCCGTCAGCCGCGTGTGCCGCTGTCCGTTGGTCTTTGATTTCCAGGGCAGTCTCACTGCCGAGATGATTGATCACGGCTTCCTCTCGCCGCGCTCGCCCGCGTATCGTCCCCTGCGGCGGCTGGAAGGTGTGATCAATCGGTTGGCCGATGCCATTATTACTAGTAGCCGCTCGGCGGCCGATCTGCTCGTCCGCGAGTTCGGCTGCTCGCCCCGGCGGATCGTGCCGGTTCTCGATGGGGTGGATACGGAGGTATTCCGCCCGCTCTGGGTGTGGGGCGAGGAGGAGCGAGCGCGGATTCGGGCCGAACTGGGCATCCCGGCCGGCCGTCGGGTGGTGGTCTACCTCGGGCTGCTCGCCGAATACCAGGGGAGCGGATATCTCCTGCGAGCCGCCACGCGGGTCATCGCGCGCCGCCCGGATGTCCACTTTCTGCTCATGGGCTACCCGGGCGAGGCACGCTACCGCGCCCTGGCCGGAGAGCTCGGGATCAGCGACTGGACGACCTTCACCGGCCGGATTCCATACGAGCAGGCGCCGCGCTATCTCGCCGCGGGCGACGTCGCCGTCGCCCCGAAGGTATCGGCAACCGAGGCGAATGGGAAGCTGCTGAACTACATGGCGGTTGGACTGCCGACAGTTGCCTTCGACACGCCGGTGAACCGGGACTTGCTGGGTGAGGAGGGGGTGTTCGCGCCAGTCGCTGATGTCGAGGGCCTGGCAGAACGGCTCCTGGAGGTGCTCGACGAGGGAGAGCGCGCCTGGGCACGCGGGCGGGCACTGCGCCGCCGGGCCGAGGAGCACTTTTCCTGGGATGCCGCCGCTGGTAAAATTCTAGACATCTACCGCCGTCTTACGGACTAGAGGGAATCGGGGTTCTGTGATCCGCTTGTGGACGCCCTGGCGCATGGCGTTCATCCAGGGGGAGAAGCCGCACGAGTGCATCTTCTGCACCAAGCCAGCCGAGCAGAACGACCGCGCGAACTATATCCTCTACCGCGGGCAGTACTGCTTCATTATCCTGAACGCCTATCCCTACACCAGCGGCCATCTCATGGTCGTGCCCTATGCGCATAAGCCGTCGCTCGAGGATCTCGACAGCGCGGCCACGACCGAGATGATGGAGTTGACCAAACGTGCGATCGTCGCCCTCCGGAAGGCAGAGCGGCCGGAGGCGTTCAACGTTGGGATCAACATCGGCAGGGCCGCGGGTGCGGGCATCGCCGACCACGTGCACCTGCACGTCGTCCCGCGCTGGGCCGGCGACAACAACTTTATGCCAGTCGTTGGTAATGCCCGGCTCCTGCCCGAGTTCCTGGAGTCGACCTACGATAAGCTGCTCGCCGCGGGCATCGCCGATCCGCCGCCCGCGGCGAGCGGGCCCTCTCCTACTGGTACTTGATGCAGACGGTCTTGACCTGCGAGTAGGCCTGGAGCCCTTCCATTCCCTTCTCGCGTCCGAAACCGCTCTTCTTATACCCGCCGAAGGGGAGCTCGATGCCGCCGCCAGCGCCGTAGGTGTTGATAAACACCTGGCCGGCCTTGACCTTCGCCGCGACGTGATGGGCCTTCTTGATGTCGCGCGTCCAGACGCCCGCGACCAGGCCGTACTCGGTCTCGTTGGCGAGCCGGATGACCTCTTCCAGGTCATCGAAGGTGATCACCACGAGAACGGGCCCGAAGATCTCCTCCTGGGCGACGCGCCAGGAGTTCGACACGCCGTCCAGGATCGTCGGCTCGAAGAAGTAGCCCCGCGCCAGCGAGGGATCATCCGGCCGCTTTCCGCCGGTGACGACCCGTGCACCCTCATTGCGGCCGATCTCGATGTAGCCGGTGACCCGCTCGAACTGGCGGTCAGAGACCAGCGGCCCCATGTCCGGGTCGCTCAGCCCCGGCCCGAGCCGGAGCGCACGCGCCCGCTCGACCAGCGCCTCAACCAGCGGATCGTGCAGGCGCCGCTGGACGATCACCCGAGAACCGGCCGAGCAGGTCTGCCCGCAGTTCTGGAAGATGCCGCGGGCGATCGCGGGCGCTGCCTCGGTGAGGTCAGCGTCATCGAAGACGATCTGGGGCGACTTACCGCCCAGCTCCATAGTCACCGGCACGCAGTTTCGCGCTGCCAGCTCCATCACCCGGCTTCCGGTCGAGACCGAGCCGGTGAAGGTGATCTGGTTCACCCCGGGATGACTGGCCAGCGCCTCGCCGGCTTCACCGCCAGTGCCGGTGATCACGTTGATTACCCCCGGCGGCAGGCCGGCCTCGAGGGCCAGCTCGGCCAGGCGAATGACCGAGAGCGGAGCCTCGGATGACGGCTTGACCACAACGGTGTTGCCGCAGGCGAGGGCGGCCCCGACGCCGCGGCCGGTGATCTGGAGCGGGTAGTTCCAGGGAACGATGTGGGCAGACACCCCCATCGGCTCGCGTACCGTGTAGGCGAGGAAGCCCTCGGGCATTGGGATGGTCTGCCCGGAGATCTTATCGGCCACGCCCGCGTAATAGGCGAAATACCGCGCGCAGACGGCGGCATCTGCACGCGCCTCACGGAGGGGCTTGCCGACATCCTGGCTTTCCAGGCGCGCGAGTTCCTCCTGGTTCTGGCGGATCATCTCGCTGAATCGGTACAGCAGGCGGGCGCGGTCTGCTGGGGCCAGATGCCCCCACTCCTTGCTCTCGAGAGCGTTCCGGGCCGCGGCAACGGCGCGATCAACATCGGCCGCGCTAGCACGCGGGATCTCGGCCAGGGGCTCACCCGTCGCGGGGTCGTAATCGATCAAGGTGCGACCGTCGGCCGCCTGGACCCGTTCGCCGCCGATAATAAGGTGGCGGCGCGCAATGCGCCTTTCGGTGCTTTTCTGTTCGACCGTGCTCATCCGGCTCTCCTTTCCTTTCCGGTTCGCATGCCGCCATTGGCGCTCCCATCGTAGTCCTGACTGTCTGCAGGCGTCAAGACAGGCGAGCCCTTCCGGCAAGGGGGGAGAGGAGAAGGAGGGAAGGATCACTATGCGGAGTGCGGTATCGCGGCGTGCTCAGACTGCACCAACCGCCACGCCGATCGCATCCAGGAGCTCCTGGATATCGAACGGCTTCCGCAGGATTCCGATAACCTGATCAGTCGGATGAAGCCGACCGGTGTAGGCGGAGATCACGATCACCGGAATCGCGGCCGTCCGGGCGTTCGCGGCGAGCTCGTCCAGGACGGCCTGCCCGTCCTTCATGGGCAGATTAAGGTCCAGGGTGATCACATCAGGCATGAGCGCGGCGGCCAGATCGAGTGCCTCGACCCCGTTGGTCGCGGTGAAGGTCTGGAAACCGGCTGGGCCAAGGATCTGCGCCAGCATCTCGCCGATCTCCGGCTGATCCTCGACGATGAGGATGCGCCGCGGCCGTGCCGGCGCACGGCAGTTGTCGGCACGCGAATCCAGGGCAATCGTCATATCGGGAACCTCGCTGTCCGTGTCCCGGGCGTCCGCACGCTCACGGGCGCCGCCGAGGTTGAACGACTGGGAGAGGTCGGCAGACTCAATGAACCGCGCCGGGACTGGGAACCAACCGGCGGGCCGAGTGACACACAGGCTCAGCAGGAGGCTTCCCACCGCGCAACCACTTCTCCAGCGTTCCCTGGGTAGGAGTGTAGATGATCGACAGTTAAAAACGTGTAGGAAACAGCCGCGCCCTGTAAAAAGACGGTTAAAAATAAAAAAGACAGTAAAGGCGGCAGAAAATTCGACTGGAAAAATGATCAGGGTGCCGAAGGGGAGATTTGAACTCCCACGGGCGAATGCCCACTACGCCCTGAACGTAGCGCGTCTGCCAGTTCCGCCACTTCGGCACGGTGGAGCTGAGGGGACTCGAACCCCTGACCTCAACACTGCCAGCGTTGCGCTCTCCCAGTTGAGCTACAGCCCCATCCACGGCCCGCTCTCTCGAACGGACCAGTAGTTATTATAGCACGCGCACACCAGCGGTGCAACCTTGCCCACCGCTTGATCAGCATCTAGCGGCCGCATGTCTGGTCGTTTGGCTTGACAGCCCGGGCTACCCCGGCTACACTCTGTTATGGACCGGTAGAGTGCCGTTCCGGAGAGCTAGGCTGCGCCGGGACGGTCTTTTTTGATGTCCAGGTGGGGCATCCCCAAGGGTGCGGCCGCCGGGTGGAGAGCGCAGATGGACGAGCAGGTTCGCCTGACAGGCTTCAGCCACGGCGCGGGTTGAGCGTGCAAGCTCGGCCCGGCCGAGCTGGCGCAGGTGCTGCGCCATCTGCCTGTCATAACCGATCCAGATGTCCTGGTCGGCACGGCGTTCGCTGACGACGCTGGGGTGTACCGCCTCAGCGATGAGCTGGCGCTGGTCGCGACGGTTGATTTCTTTACACCGATCGTCGATGACCCCTATGCGTTCGGCCTGATTGCCGCGGCGAACGCCCTGAGCGATATCTACGCGATGGGGGCGCGGCCCCTTTTCGCGCTGAACGTGGTCGGCTTTCCGCGCGACCGACTGCCGCTTGATGTTCTGACGCGGATTCTCGCGGGCGGCTGTGACAAGGCCGCCGAGGCGGGCATCTGCATCATCGGGGGGCATTCGATTGACGATCCGGAGCCGAAGTACGGCCTCTCCGTGATCGGTCAGGTGCATCCCGATCGGGTGGTCCGGAACGTGGGCGCGCGCCCGGGAGATCGGCTCTTTCTGACCAAGCCGCTGGGAAGCGGCATTATCACCACCGCGATCAAGCGCGGCCTGGCCCGCCCACCTCTGATCGAGCGGATTACCCGGCTGATGGCGGCGCTGAACCGGCCCGGGGCCGAGGCGATGACGGCGGTGCCGCCCAGTGCCGGCACCGATGTGACCGGCTACGGCCTGCTCGGCCATTTGTGGGAGATGGTCTCCGGCAGTGGAGTCGGGGCGCTCGTCACGCTCGAGCGCGTGCCGGTGCTGGCCGAGGCCTGGGATCTCGCCCGCCAGGATGTGGTGCCGGGCGGGACCCGCCGGAACCTGGCCTACCTGTCCGATAAAGTTGTCTGGGGACCGGGGATCGACGAGGTGGATCGTCTCGTGCTCTGCGACGCTCAGACCTCGGGGGGACTGCTGGTGGCGGTCCCGCCGGAGCGGGCCGCCGCATTCCACGAGGCCCTGGTTAACTTTGGTGCGCTGGCAGCGGAGGAGATCGGGACGATCGTCGAGGGCGACCGCATCGTGGTCCAGCGCACCGCCGCCTAATCCCGTCCCCGGCGCGGCTAGCAGGAGAGGTATGTCGGTAGAGATTGGCATTATGGGGCTTGCCGGGGCGGGCAAGACAACTGTTTTCAACGCGCTTGCCCGGGCCCGTGTCGCGGTCGCGACCTATGCCGCGCCGGGCGGCGAGCCGCACCGGGCGGTTGTTCATGTTCCGGATCAGCGGCTGGAGCGTCTGGCCGCCCTGTTTCAACCCCGGAAGGTTACGCCAGCCGAAGTTCGCTACGTGGATGTCGCCGGGAGCCTCCAGACCGATGGGACTGGCGCGCGCGCGGCCCAGGTGGTTGGACAGTTGCGCAATGCCGATGCCCTGCTGTTGGTCATCCGCGCGTTCGCAAGCGATGTCGTCCCCCATCCTCTCGGGCAGGTTGATCCCCTCCGGGATCTGCGGCTTCTCCACGAGGACCTGGTCCTCAACGACCTGACCGTGGTCGAGCGCCGGCTGGAGCGGCTGGAAAAAGAGCTCCGCTTCGCCCGGAACGCTCCTCCGGAGGCGGCGCGCGAGCGAGGACTGCTGGAACAGATCAAGGAGGCGCTCGAGAGCGGCCGACCGATCCGCGATCTCGGCCTGGCCGACGCAGACGCGAAGCTCCTGCGCAGTTACGGCTTCCTGACCGCCAAGCCGCTCATGATCCTCTTCAACACCGGCGATACCCCCGAGGGCATTGAGGAGATCATCACCGCGGCCCGGGCGGCACAGCCCTATGCGCGCACCGAGGTCACCTCGCTCGCTGGCCGCCTGGAGATGGAGCTGGCCGAGCTGGAGCCGGCCGAGGCCGAGGAGTTCAAAACGGCGCTAGGCATCGCGGAGCTCGGACTCAGTCGGGTGATTCAGCTGTCCTACCGCCTGCTCGACCTGATCTCCTTCCTGACCGTTGGGCCGGATGAGTGCCGGGCCTGGACGATTCGGCGCGGGAGCACTGCCGTTGATGCAGCCGGGGTGATCCACACCGACCTGGCGCGCGGATTCATTCGCGCCGAAGTGATCGGCTGGGAGGCGCTCCTGGAGGCCGGCGGCTGGAACGAGGCCAAGCGCCGGGGGCTTGTGCGCTCCGAAGGGCGCGGCTACATCGTCCAGGACGGTGATGTCATCAACGTGCTGTTCTCGGTGTAGGGGACTGCGGGCACCGTCTCAGTGGCCGCGCAGTACCTCGGGGGTGACCCGGATCGCGACTGCGTAGGCGCGGGCGAAACTCTCGGGGGTCATCCCGATCTGCTGGATGTGCGTCCGGTATTTTGCCAGGTAGGCCGCCTCGCGGTCGGCCGGGGGTGCAGCCGCGTCGACCCGGGCGGTGCCGGTGAAGACGACGACGTTGCCGCCCTGATCGTCGCTGTTGAAGTGGAGGGCAACGCGGGGATCACGGGCCAGGTGACGCAGTTTGGCCGTTCTCGGCTGGCTGTAGATCAGAAACTCCGTGCCGGTCCAGAGGAACCAGACCGGTCGCGGCGCGGGCGTGCCATCGGCCGCAACCGTGGTCAGCCAGATAATGATCTCGTCCTGCAGCCGCCGTACAACGCGCGCGCCGAACTCGGTGCTGGTGTCGATCTGCATTCCATCCTCCCGGCCCCCGGCGGAGTGGCACCGACCGCGCGTCATCCCTCACCGATCCATCGCCGAGGAGCTGTGGGACCCATGGTAGCATACTGTCTCGGGCTCGCGGAAGCGCGAGCCCATTCGGGCTGAGCGTGTCTGCTGTGACCCTGGAGAATTCGCAGGCGCGGGTGCCCCGGCTGGCTTCGGACGATCTCCGTCGTGTGACAAATACTGGTGTGACCGGCACGTGGCGTCTCTTGCCCCTCGACTGTCAGGACGGCCCCGAGAACATGGCCGTTGACGAGGCCATCCTCACCCTCGTCGGAGAAGGTATCTCCCCGCCAACCCTGCGCTTCTACACCTGGCAGTCGCCCTGGATCTCCCTGGGGACTGCCCAATCATCGCACGATCTCGATCCGATCGGGATCTCCAGCCGGGGATGGGGGATCGTGCGGCGGGCATCCGGCGGGACGGCGGTCCTCCACCGCGGTCAGCTCGGCTACGCCCTTATCCTGCCGGCTGATCACCCGCTGTGGCGGGGCGACCTCATCTCCTCCTACCAGCGGCTGGCACAGCCGATCGCTGAAGGGCTGGCGCGGCTGAACATCCGGGCAGAGCCGGCCGCGCCGGGGCGGATGTCCCGGCCGGGGGACGGAGCCCCGAGCCTGGCGGCACGTCTCTGTTTCTGCGCCCTGGGGCCCTACGAACTGCTCGACGGGCACGGGCGCAAGCTGATTGGCAATGCCCAGATCCGCCGGCGTGCCGCGATCCTCCAGCACGGCACGGTTCAGATCTCAGGCGGCCAGGAGGAGTTGGTGGCACTCCTGAGTGGGGCAGATGAGACAGAGCGGGCTTCCCTGATCCATTTTCTCCGCCAGCACGTCGGTTCGCTCGAGGAGGCTGCCGGCCGTCCGATTGATCTGGAAGATGTTGCCGCGGCGATCACCGACGGCTTCCGCCAGGTGCTGGGGGTGCGCCTTGCTGCAGGTTCCCTCGACGCGGACGAGCGTGCCCTGGCCGCGCAGCTGGCCCGGGACCGCTACGCCAATCCATCCTGGACGTTCCGACGATAGCTGAAGCGCGGCGCACGGTGAGGTGCGGCGTCTGTCAGAGGGAAGTCCGCGCTGGCACCACCGGCCGCTGTTTTCCCGCCGGCTGAACCAGGTAGACGATCAGCCTGCCGGCAACGACCGCCAGCGCGGCGAGCCAGGCCAGGGCGGAGATGCCCGCCGCGGCCAGGAGCGACCGCGGCCGGAACCGAAAGGCGACCTCGTGTGATCCCGGACCAACCGGCACGGCCCGGAAGATCCAGTCCGCGCGCAAGAGCGGTGCCGGACGTCCGTCCACGGTTGCCTGCCAGCCGCCGTAATAGGGATCGGCCAGAACGAGATAGCCCGGGCGCGGGGCATTGATCCGGACGATCACGGTGTTCGGCCCATCGACGACGAACGCGGCCGGGATCGCCTCCCCGGCCGGTCCGCGGAGGGCGGTGCCTCCCTCGAGGACAACCGTGCGGCCTGGATCGAAGCCGGGCGCCTTGATCGCCGCCAGCGCAGCGTCGTGGCTCGGAACGACCGTGCTTGCGCTCACGAAGAAGGCGCGCGGCAGTGCCCGCGGATTCTCGTACACATTGATGGCTGGGTCGTCGGAAAAGGCGAGGCGGAACTTCTGCCAGTCCAGTACGACGTCCTTATGGCCGAGAAGGTACCGGGCTCCGAGGAGGTCGTAGAGGCGCGAGCTGCGGCCGGGAATCTGGACCTTCCAGAACCAGTAGTAGTCGGCCAGGGTCAGCGGGTCGTACAGCCCCCACAGACTGCGGAAGCCGTAGAGCGCGGCGGCGTCCGGCTGCCAGATGTCCTCGACGCCGGTCACGGTGTCGATCCGGGCCGATCCCAGGTTCTGCTGGAGGAACGCCACGACTGCGGGGTGCTGGAAGCCAACGGTCGGGTCGTCGGGAGTTGGGTTGATGACCGCGTTGTTCCCCACGAGGTCGACCACGAGCAGGCCGATCGTGATGCCGAGGATGCCCGAGCGCGGCAGCCAGCGGTACCGGTAGGCGGCGAGCAGGGCCGCTGTCCCAAGGGCATACAGGAGGGTCAGGGCGAAGCTGTTGGTCGCGACATTCATCTGCTCGACGAGGGAAGCGGTCTGGGCCTGGTTGATGAAGAGGCGCAGGTAGACCAGCGGCGCGGCAACGAACAGGAGGCCGGCGGCGAAGAGCGTCCAGCCGGTCAGGAAGAGGCGGAAGAGGGCCCGCCGGGCCGTCGGGAGCGGGCGCGTCAGCAGGTCCGCACCGAGCGCCGCGAGCATCGCGATCCCCAGATCGACAAAGAAGAGGAACCGCCCGGGCGCGCGGACCTTATCGAATCCCGGCACCAGGGCGTAGAGCCACCCGTGCAGGGGGGTCCAGTCAGCGAAGGAGAGGAGAAGGCCGAGCCCTGCGATGACGCCGAAGGTCCGGGCCCGCCAATCGCGAACCATAAGGAGCGCCAGCCCGGCCAGGGCAAGGGGAAGGATGCCGATGTAGAGGTAGTTTTCGGTCAGGCTGGGCGGCCCCCAGTACCGATCCGGGCTCAGGCCGTAGAAGTGCGGCACCAGGAGGAGGATCAGCTTCTGAGGCAGGAAGGCGAATGCGGTAGCATCCGCATAGGAGATATCGGCGCGGACCGACTGGGCGGTCAGCTGGTAGCCCGGTACGATCTGGACGAGGCAGAGCAGGAGGGACCAGCCCGCCAGAACACCGAGCGAGCGCAGAGCCGTCCACCAGGTCCGCGTTGCCAGGGCAAAGCCTGCGGTGTAGAGGGCAATGAGCAGGCCGGCCTCGAGCGACATCTGGGTGTGGCCCGCGAAGGTTGAGACGGCCAGCACCATGGCCGCCGCGGCCGTCCAGGCGAGCGAGCCGCCCTCGAGGGCCGGCTGGAGAAGGGCGAGCACCAGGGGAATCCAGACGACCACCGCGACCAGGTTGTAGTGTCCGAGGTGGGCGACAAGGAAGCCGCTCGCCTCCCAGGTCAGCCCGCCGATGAACGCGCCGAAGCGCCCGATCCGGAGCTGTCGCCCGAGAACGTAGACGCAGATCCCGGCGAGAGCGTAGTGGCCAATCGCCATCAGTTCGAGCTTGTGGTAATCGAAGCTCCGGGCCAGGAGGAAAACGAGCAGGTTGATCGGGTAGAGGAGGCCGGACTGGACATCGGCCAGATACGGCTGGCCGCTGTAGAGGAAGGGGTCCCAGAGCGGCAGGGTCCCCTGGCGGATCGACCGGGCCACGAAGGCGTAGCGCGGGTAGATGAACGAGACCAGATCTCCCCCGCCGCGCGGTACGAACGCGCCGGTGAAAAAGACCGGCCAGAAGAGGAGAACAACGCCGATGGACAGCGCGGCAACCGCGGCGAGGTCGCCGCGCCCCGGGATTGGCCGGGCGGCTCTAACAGTTCGGTCGATGGCGAGATTCCTCGTGGTCGGGCGCGATCGTGCGTCGAGCAGCGCACCGCTCGTGGGCGTACTATACCATGCCGGCCGCTCCGCGATTGTTCCGCGGAGAACTGGTGGCAGGCTTCCTGCAGGCCGCTCGGATGGCATGACTCGCTCGGGAGGTCAGGGAAGCATGGCTCGTCTGCTCGGACGCGCGCGTTCGCGAACCCGCCGCCTGCTCTGGCTGGGTATGGTGCTCCTTGCGGTGCTGGCCGGCGCGGCAGGGTGGATGGGGATGGGCGGCGCACACCCGTTCGGCTGATCGCGGACCGGGGGCCGCGGCCGCGCGCGGCAGATCCCACGCCACCCCAGGACAGCGCGGTGCGCCCCCGTCAGCCGCCGACCGAGATGATCTGAGTGCGGCCGTCGATCATCGTCTCCAGGTGTACGGTCTTCCCCCACAGGCGGTGGACCAGCGTGAGCGTGCGGCGGGCATAGTCGAGATCCAGGGGCCAGCGGCTGCTCTCCGCGTCGTGAACAAGCAGGAGCTCGCCGCGGCCCCGGTAGTCGGCGTCAACTGCCGAGATGGCCGGGATGCCGAGGCTGGTCAGCTCATCCACCAGCGTATCGCGCACGACCTGCCAGGGGACATCCTGGACACGCCACTCGCCCTGGTGGCGTCTCTGGTCGCCGTGGAAGCCGTAGACGTACAGGTCGAGCTCCTCGACGAGCCGCTCGGTCAGGAACTCGCGCACGAACTCCGAGTCGCGGTAGGCGGCGGCAACCTCGAAGACCTTGGCGAGGCCCTCGCCGCCCGAGCGGCGGAACCGTTCGCCGTACCAGGTCTCCTCCTCCTCGGGATGCTCCCAGCGCCGCTCGATATCCCGCCAGATCCGATAGCCGATGGCGTACGGGTTGAAGGAGTAGCGGTGGCCGGAGGAGATCACCCCCACGTGCAGGCGGCGGAACTGGACGTGCTCGTCCGGGGTGAGGTGGGCGTGCTCCAGGATGCGCTCGTGCCAGAACGAGGCATAGCCCTCGTTCATGACCTTCGTGCGCATGTTCGGGTAGAAGTAAAGGAACTCTTCCCGAATGATGTGGAGCAGGGTCCGCTGCCACTCCTCGAGGATCGGCGAATGCGCCGCGAGGAACTGGAGGAGGTCGCGCGCGGGCTCTGGCGGGATCCGGCGCGGCCGCGGCGCGGGCGGCTCCGGCCGGCGGGTCAGGTGCCAGAGGTCGTCGTAGGGGGTGGATGGCGGCTCTGGCGGATGGAGGCGTTCGTACTCGTACTCCTCGCGCGTTTTTTCCCGAAAGCCGACCGCCGAGGGATCGACGTGGAAGGCGAGGGCGAGCGCTGCATCGAGGGTCTGCTCGACACGCTCGACCCCGTACTCCTCCTCGAAGTCGTGGACAATCCGTGCGTGCCGCGCCGCCGCCTGGTCCATGTGGCGATCCGTCTCCTGGAAATAGATATTGCGGCGGAAGAAGTCGGCGTGACCGAGAACGTGGGCGATGACCAGCTTATGCTCGAT
>DATGMJ010000050.1:0-6461 GCA_035293685.1 Chloroflexota bacterium
CCGCCGCGGCCAGCTCGCTGGCGGCGCCGAGGATGCCGCCCTCGGTCGCATCGTGCATTGCCGTAGCGCCTGCCTCGACGGCGGCAAGAGCCTCGGGAACGATGCTGATCCGCTCGCGAAGCGCCCGGGCGCGTGCGAGAAGGTCCGACGGCAGGCTCCCCGCGAGCGCCCCCGGAAAATCGGCGGCGAGGATCGCTGTTCCCTCGAGGCCAGCTGCCTTGGTGAGCAGAATGGTATCGCCGGGGCGCGCGCCCGCCGCGGTGACGTAGCGGTCCCGTGCCGCTCGTCCCAACGCCGTTAGTACGACGAGCGAGCGGGAGAGCCCGGCCGTGATCTCGCTGTGGCCTCCCAGGATCTCGATGCCCAGCTCCCGGGCGGCGCGGTTGGCCTCCTCCATCAGGCGGTGTGCGTCCGCCCGCGCCGTTTCCGGTGCGAGGAGCATGGTCATCAGAACACCAACCGGCCGTGCCCCGCACGCGGCGACGTCGTTGACCGCGATGTGCACGGCCAGCCAGCCGGCATCCTGCCCGGCCCCGGTGATCGGATCACTCGAGAGGACCGCTACCTCGCTCCCGAAATCAACGACCGCGGCATCCTGTCCAAGCGCGGGGTGCACGAGGACATCCGGACGCTCCATTCCCCGGCGGGGGAAGATCATTGTTGTGAGGTCGTGCGGGGAGAGTTTGCCTGGTCGCACTGCTGCCTCCCCAGGCGCGAGCCCGACCGGGCTCGCGCGGCTAGCGGGCTCTATTGTACGGGACCGGTGCCCGGGTGCGGTCCCAGAGTGGGTGCGGGTCGATCACGCCTGACGGTCCGGACGGACCAGCCCTGCCGCGAGAATGCGCCGGGCCTCTTCCCGGTCGCGTTCCAGATCCTGGCGAGTCCATCCCTGCGCGAGGGCCCACGGCTCGCGGCCGTCGCGGAGCCCGTTCGCGAGATCGACGAGGAAGGAATAGCGGTCGAGAAGAGGGCCCCGGCACTCGCGGGGATCGGCCGGGGGCTGATCCCGCAAGGAATGCCAGCGGTCGAGCAGGGACTGGATGATCCGCGGAGGGATATCGGCGTGGTCCGACGGGTAGACGAACCGGTATAAATAGACATAAAACAGAAGCAGAGGCCAGCAGGGGCCGAAGCGGTCCACGAGGTAATCCCAGTCGATCGTGCGGTGGCGGGCGTTGATGAGGTGAAGGATGTCAGCCCCATCGAACCGCTCGCGGTGGGCCACGTAGGCCTTGATCCAGATGAGATCCTCCACCGAGCAGACGCGAGCCGGCTGGCCCAGAATTATCGCGGGAATGCCGCGCGCGTACCAGCGGTCGTCGATCGCCGCGCGCCACCCTCCGAAGCCGAAGATAAGATCGATGTAGAAGGCGCCGCGGCGGGCGTGGGCGAGCCAGTGGAGCGCCGGAATCTCGATCGTGTAGCCTGCAACGGCCAGCGCAACCAGCGCCGCGGTGATGTGGCGGGGGGTGAGAAAGAGATCGAGGTCCTTGGTACTGCGCCAGAGGCCGGTATGGTAGCCGATCGCTGCCGCTCCGCCCACGACGTAGGGCACATTGCTCGCGTTGAGGGCGCGCAGGGCGCCGGTGTAGATGTCCTGCTCCGCGGGTGAGATGGTCGGTGATCCCATTGGCGAACGGCTCCAGACGTGCCGGTGGCACAGGCGGGTAAACGGGCAGTGTGCAGGGGATGTGCCGCGCTGGGGTTAACGCGGCCTCTGCGATTCCTTAATTGTCCTCGTCCGCCGGGCGATTTAGAATGTGCAATGGAGCAGTATTCGCGGCCGGGTTGAGCCATCCGCGAGCGGGCGAGCTGGCCGGCACGGATATTGCGCACACGGCGGCTCGACCCGGCACGGTAGGGAGGAGGGTCGGCGATGCAGACCAGGGACCTCACGAACGCGTGGGGGCCGCAGCACGGCCCGACGCGGGCATCCTCGTCCGAGCATCCTCGTGACGTTGTCCGTTCTCCTGAGCAAGTCCTGTTCCTGCAGCGCCTGGAAAACCTCGTGCTCAAACGCCAGCAGTTCGCCCCGCGTGCGGCGCCCGGTGACTGGCGGATGCGCCTGATCGACAAGGCGATGTATTCGACCTACCAAGATTGTCTTGGCCTGGGCGTGGGTGACGAGGCACGCGCGATCCTCCAGCGGCTCCAGCGCGGGTGCACGGGCTAAGCGCGGCCGGCTTCCGTCCGCCCGGACCGAAGTCGGTTTCTGACGGCGGCGACATGGCACACGTTGATGAGAGCGCGATCGTTCCGGCGCCAGTGGAGCAGGTCTTCGAGCTGATCGCCGATTACCGCCGCGCGCTCGAATGGATGGAAGGATTTACCGCGTTTGATCTCCTCCCTGGTCCGGAGCGGGGCACGGGTGCGCGGGTCCGCGCGGTTGGCTCTCTCCTTGGTTTGACCATGGAGTCCGAGCTCGAGATCGTTGCCTACCATCCCCCCCATCGGCTCGTCTCCCGTTCAGTCCGGCCGGTCCGAAGCGAGACGGCCTGGGAGCTCGAGCCAGCTGGCGAGGGCACGCGCGTGCGATTCACCGGGGACTACTCACTTCCGCTGGCCGTGCGCATCGCGGGCGAGCGCGCTTTCCAGGAGATCGTATCCGCTCACATCCGGCGGTCCCTGGCCAACCTTCGGCGCCTGTTCGAAGAGAATGCGGCGGGAACGGGAAAGGTGCTAGAATAGCGCCGTTATCCATTGATTCACAGGTCCGAGGGGAATCAGGTGCGCGCCTCGCTTCGCAATCTCCTCCAGCAGCACCCGGCGCTGGTCGCCTGGGTGATCCTTGCTGTCGGCATGGTGGCGATGCTGCTGTACGCGGCCAAAGACGTTGCACTCCTGCCTACCCAGGTGCTCGCGCTGGTGGTCGCGACAATCCTGCTCGCCGGTGCCTGCGTCTGGATCCTGACCTGGGAGTAGTTGCGGCCGCCCGAGGCTGGTGTGGCTGATCGTTTGACGACCGCTGATGATAGTCGGGCGGTGTCTGCCCGCGGGATCACCTGGTCCTGCATTGAACGGCCGACTCGTGCGGAAGCTGAGGTCCTCGCCAGCGCCTACCAGATGGACCCGGCAGATATCGTTCGCAGTCTTGACCGGGGAGGTGAGTCCGGGATCTGGCAGCGGACGGGTTATCTGCTTCTCCAACTCCAGGTTCCCCTGCCGGTTGTCGAGCGTGTTCGATCAGGTATCTCGACGGCGCCCGTGGCTCTCCTTATTCGCCCAGATGCCCTTCTGACGGTCCATACCGGCGAGGTGCGGTCCCTGGTGCGGTTGTTCCAGCAGTGTAGCTCTCCGGACGTGCGCGAGGAGATCTTCGCCGGGGGAGCGACCGCTCTGCTCACGGCGGTCGTACGCTGTCTTGTCGAGACGGCTGATACGGCGGTGGCGCGGTTGGGCCAGGACATCGCTACCTTGGAGGATGCCGCAACCGGGGAAATGGCGGTCGCCGTGGTGAGCACCCTGGTCCGGCTTCAGCGGAGGACCGGCGAGGTTCGACGGGCGATCGCGTCCTGGCCGGCTATCCTGCGGCGGCTGGAGGATCTGGCGCCCAGCCCTGGAATGGCGGGCGAATGGGATCGTCTGGCGTCCCGAGTCGAGGTGCTCACGCGAGCCCTCGAGGACAGCGCGGCTATCTGCACCAGCCTGCTCATGGGGGTGACTGCCGCCTCCACGCTCCAGTGGGAGCGCCGGCTCAGGGCGCTGATCGCAGTCGCGGCTCTCACCCTGCCGGTGATCGCTGCGGCAGTGATTCTGGCCATGGCACCAGCGAACCCCCTGCGCAGCCTGCCGGATCCGTTCGCGGCCGAACTGGCACTCGTCGGGACCGTCTTTCTCATCGCGCTGTTCGTGCTCCGGCGCCAGGGGATCCTCTAAGCTTGCTGTGCCGCGTTCGGGGAATGGCTCAAGGGGGGAGAGAGCCGCCAGCAGGGGCGGGCGCGTGGGCAGATCGCTAGCCGGGGCGGCGAGGGAGTTAAGGAAATGCCGCCGTCACGAGCGGATCAGTGAATGATCCGCTCGATCCGGTATCGGATAATGCCGATCGGTGCGGCAACCTCGATCTCATCACCGACACGCCGATCAAGGACAGCCTTGCCGACCGGGGACGCGGCTGAGATCCGGCCGGCGACCGGATTGGCCTCGCTGGTTCCGACCAGCGTGTAGGTGAGTTCCTCGTCGTGGGTGAGATCCCGCAGGATCACCGTCGAGCCCAGCCCGACCCGATCATCGGTCTTGCTCGGCTGATCGACGATCTTGGCGACGGCGAGGGTGCGCTCAAGCTGACGGATGCGCGCCTCGACCTCTGCCTGATGCTGCTTGGCTGCATCGAACGGCGCGTTCTCCCGGAAGTCCTTATCGATGCGCGCCTCGTACAGCTCGCGCGCGATCTCGGCTCGCTTGACGGTGGTCAGATACTCAAGCTCTTGCTTGAGGCTCTCGTAGCCCTCGCGCGTCACCTGGATGACCTCGTCCTCTGGGGCAGACGTGCGAGCCGCCTTCGCGGTGGTTGAGCGGCTTGCAGTGGGGCGGCGTGACTTGATCAGGCGGCCGAGGTTTGTCTCCGTTGCCCCCTGCCGATGGAGGAAGGTCAGGAAGGCCTTGAGAGGCTCGAGCCGCCGCGTGACGTCAGCGCCGGTCTTCTCAACTTTTTCCTGATAATCCTCGATGTCCATAGCCCGGAGGCTACTGGTTCGGACATCGGTGCCGAAGTGGCGGAGGAAACGATTGAGCTCGGCCTGGGCTGTGCTTCGTTCCTCCTCCTTGAGGGTGGCCAGGAAACGGCCAGCGGCCTCCCCAAGGGTCATATCGGTTTTGGTCGTTGTCTTTGCCGTCATGGGCTACTACTCCGCGTAGTGGATAATGCATGATCGGGCAGCTCCCAGCGCAGGGCACGGGCAAGCTGCCTCTGGATGTCAGTGGGCATCTTTGGAGAATCCCTGAGCTGACGGACGCCCGCGCGAATATCGGCGAGCATAACGACCGGCACCTCCGGATTGTTGAGGCGCAGCTTCACCCGAGGGTTCGTCAGCACGACCATGGGGAAGATGGGGATTGAACTCCCCACCTGCTCACCCAGCCGCTCTTTCAAAGTCGTACGAAGCGCCGCCGCTTCCTGGAGGGCCTCGGTCGTCGGGTTGCCGAGCCCCCCATCGGCAAAGCGCTGGAGCAGACCACTCAGATTCATCGGGCGCCGCCAGGAGCGCCCCTCGTGAATGATCTCGCCGATGAATGGTCGCGGCTCCAGCACGATGATCCCCTGGGGCGTGACCAGAATGTGCTCGGCCGGCAGGTCCGGCACAAAGCTGTACAGGTGGTAGCGATGGTCCAATCCTTTGAGCGCCCGGACCAGCGCCTGATCGACGCGCGGGTTGGTGCCCCAGCGGATTGTATGGTACTTGCCGATGTTCAGCAGAATAATGCCGAGAACGAGGGCCAGCCACGGGATCAGGAGCTGTTCCGGCCGCTCGGGCCGCTGCATGGTCAGCGAGACGTACATGCCGCCCAGGAGGACGGCAAAGCCGAGAATCGTTGACCACCGCCCGATGCGAGCGCGCCGCCGGGCGAACTGCTCGTTGATGGTCGTCTGCACTAGTGGCCCCGGTCCTCGCCAGATTCGCCGTGGTAGCGTCCGAAGATCAGCACGGCGTTGTGTCCGCCAAAGGCAAAGGAGTTTGACATCGCCACGTCCACTCGCGCCCGCCGCGCCCGGTTCGGGACGTAATCGAGGTCGCACTCCGGATCGGGGGTCTCGTAGTTGATCGTGGGATGGATCATCCCGTCTCGAATGGTCAGGATCGTGACGACCGCCTCGATCGCTCCCGCCGCTCCCATGGCGTGACCGATCATTGACTTCGTCGAGCTGACGGGAATCCGGTAGGCGCGCTCGCCGAAAACGCGCTTGATCGCCCGTGTCTCGGCGATATCGCCCAGGACCGTCCCGGTCCCGTGCGCGTTGATGTAATCGATATCCTCCGGGGTCAGCCCGGCATCAGCCAGGGCACGGCTCATCGCCTGGGCCGCTCCCGCACCGTCTGGCCGGGGAGCGACGACATGGTAGGCATCCGAGGAGACACCATATCCCAGGACCTCGGCGTAGATCGGCGCCCCCCGGCGGAGGGCCGACTCAAGCGATTCCAGGATCAGAATGGCAACCCCTTCGCCAGCCACCATGCCGTCCCGATCGCGGTCGAACGGCCGCGACGCGCGCTCGGGCTCGTCATTGCGGCAGCTCAGTGCGCGCAGAACACAGAAGCTGGCCAGCCCCAGCTCGCAGACTGACGCCTCACTCCCGCCGGCGATCATGACCTCTGCCGCGCCGCGGCGGATTACCTCGACCGCCTCGCCGATCGCCTGGCCGCCACTCGCACACGCGGTGATGATCGTTGAGCTGTAGCCGCGCACCCCGAAGAGGCGCGATACCTGGGCGGTCGCCATGTTCGCCAGCATCATCGGCAGGAAAA
>DATGMJ010000051.1:0-15184 GCA_035293685.1 Chloroflexota bacterium
GCTACCGCATCGCCGAGGTCGGGATCGATTGGTATTACGCGCCCGGTAGTAAGGTTGATCCGATCCGCGATGCCCTGCGCATGCTCGCAGATGTATTCAAGGTGCGGATCAACGACTGGCGCGGTTGCTACGGACTGCCGCGGCCCGGGCTTCCGGAAGTGACGCGCGAGTGATCTCTCGGTTCTGGGTATGGGCGGCACTCGGCCTGATCTTACTTGGATACAGCTTTCTCGCGATCCTCTACGCGACCCGCGTTCCGACCTGGAACGCTCCGGACGAGCCGGCTCACTATAACGTTATTCGGAGCATCGCCCTCGACCACCAGCTCCCGATCCTGCGCCCCGGTGATTACGACCAGACCACCCTGGCCCGCCTGATGAGTGAGCACTTCCCTCCGGGGGAGTCGATCGACGGGCTGCGCTACGAGTCCCACCAGCCTCCTCTCTACTACCTGATCGCGGCGCCGGTCTTCCTGGCAACGATCGGGCTGGGGACGGCGCGGCAGGTCGTCGTCCTCCGACTGGTGACCGCCGCTCTCGGGGCGCTTCTCGTTCTCGCCACGTTCCGTCTCGCCCAATTGGTCTTCCCGCGCTCAGCCGCCTATCCCCTCGCCGCGGCGGCCTTCGTCGCGTTCCTGCCGATGCACCTCTTTATGAACGCAGCAATCGATAATGACGCGCTCGTCGAGCTTCTTCTCTGTCTGGTCCTGACCGCGCTGGTCGAGGATCTTGCCAAACCTCACGATGGGTGGGGTGACATCCGAATCGGTGTCCTGGTTGGGCTCGCCGCCCTGACGAAACTCGATGGGGATGTCGCCGCCGTTCTGGTGGTGGCAGGATTCACCGGCTCGGCGCTTCTTGCATCGGAGCCGCGGCGTGCCCTCCGACGGGTTCCCCTGCGCCTGATCCGCTCTGGTGGTGCCGCCCTGCTCGTCAGCGGGTGGTGGTTCATCCGGAACATGCTGCTCTACGGGCCGGGGGATCCATTTGCTCTACGCCGCCACGCGGAAGTCGTTGCCGGGCAGCCGCTCACCGGTTCGCTCGACCTCCCGCGCATCCGGGGCATGCTTTTGACAGCCTTTCACAGCTTCTGGGGCCAGTTCGGCTGGATGGGCATCCCATACAGCGATCGGACCTATGATGTCCTGGCGACGCTCTCGGCCCTGGTAGCGCTCGGCGTGCTGCTCCACGCCTGGCGCATCGTGAGGGCGCGCGGATGCGAGGCATCTGGAGAGCGCTGGACGCTGGCCTACTACCGCTGGGCGATGGGTCTCCTCCTGCTGGAGACAGTGCTTGTGATCGTGGGAGTGGTCTTCTACAATCTCCGGTATCTCCAGCCCCAGGGGCGCTATTTGTTTCCGGCCTTGCCCGCCCTGGCGGTTCTTGCCGTGGCGGGTATTGGTGAACTGATTCGCCAGGAGTACGCCGGCGTGGTGCTCCTCGTTGCCGGGTGCGCGCTCTACTGGCTGTGCATCTTCTCGCTCTTTCAGGTGATCCTGCCTGCGTTCGCGGCGTCATAGAGGAACGACTGCCATGGGAGTCGTAGACTGGCTGCGGAGATTGGTCGGCGGCCGAACACCCGTCGATCGCGGCATCTACTATTACGTGCGTTGTGACAAATGCGGCGAAAAGATCCGGTTCCGGGTCGACCCGCTCTGGGACCTCAGCCCGGTCTATGAGGGAGAGGACCAGGCGAGCGGTTACGTTGTGACCAAGCGCGTGGTTGGCCAGAAATGCTTCCGACCGATCGAGGTGTCGCTGACATTTGATCGGAATCGGAAGGAATCGGGTCGGTCGGTTACCGGCGGACACCTCATCAGCGCGGAGGAGTTCGCGGCCGAGGAGCCGTGACGCTGGCAGTCGGCTCACGGCGGGTGTACACTTTTTCTATAGAGCCGTCTGACACGCGCGGCCGGAGCTGGCCGCACGCAGTCCACTCCAACGAAGGAGGGAACGGCCGTGCCGACTGATTCCGTTGCCCCTTTGCCTGGGTCGGCACTCACTGGTCTTCTCGGTCCGATTATCCCCGGTTTCTTCGTGGTCGATGGGCTCGCCCTGGTCCTCCTCGGTACACTGGCACTGATCGCGATCCTCCTGATCCTTGCCTCGCCGGCGACATACGGCTTCTTCTCGAACGTCGTCCTCCTCGTCTTCTTTCTCACCGGCGCTTTCGGCACGATCACGGCAGCCAACGTGGTTGCCCTGATCGTCGCATGGGAGGTCTGTGCGCTCGCCGCCTGGGGGATCGCTCGCCGCGACGCCGGGGCCGATCGCGTCGCGGCGAGCGTGGTACCACTCCAGGCGGCAGGCGCTCTCGGGTCATTCCTGGTGATCACCGGGCTGGCGCTCCTTGCTATTGCTCGCCATGACCTCGGTCTCGGGCCGTCCGGGGAGAGGGTTCCGACAGTCGTGCCACTTGCGCTCCTGGTCGGCCTTGCCCTGAAGACCTACGGGGTCCTGGCCGAGATCCAGACAGTCCACCCTTGGGGACACATCAGCTTGGCCGGCCCAACCCTGGCCGGTGCGGGTGTGCTCGTGCTCGGCGCCTCGCCGCTTCTGCGGTTACTGGGCCTGACACTGGCAGATACGACCGGCTGGAGAGAGATAGCATTCTGGTCTGGCACCGCGTTTGCGCTTGTCACAGTGCTCGCCGCGCTGGTCGAGAGTGATTACCGTCGGATCCTGACCAATAGCGCATTCAGCCAGTTCTGGCTTGTGGTTGCTCTTCTATCGAGCGGACCACAAGCGTCTCTGGCCGGCGCCGCTATCAGCGCGATCGTGGCTGCCCTTGCGTTCAGTGGGCTCTTCCTTGCAATCAGCACTGTCGAGGGGGCATCGACGGCCGTGCTGGGCGACCGGATCGGGGGATTGGCACAGCGTCTGCCATTCACGGCGGCCCTCTTCCTCGTCTGCACCCTGGCACTCCCCGGTCTTCCGCCATTTGGGGGCTTCACGGCCGCAGATCTGGGCGATGCCGCGGGCGAAATGAATGCGCATGCCGTGACCTGGATAGCGGTGAATGCCCTGACCTTTCTTTCCATGATTCGCCTGTTTAGCCGCCTCTTTCTTGGCGAGCTGCGGCTTCCAGTGCGTGCGGAGCGGCGGCTACCAGCTGTCCTGGCGAGCGGGGCTGTCGTGAGCGCTCTGGCTCTGCTTGGATCGCTCGCATCCTTTCTTTCTCTCCTTCTTGCGAGTGGTGCACGCACCACCGCGGGGTGAGGAAGCATGACTGTACCACTTCTACTCATCGCCTGGCCGTCTCTGACGGCATTGACCGCCCTGATCGCCAATGCCATCCACCGGCGCCTGTC
Source organism: Chloroflexota bacterium (assembly GCA_035293685.1). GTDB lineage: Bacteria > Chloroflexota > UBA6077 > FW602-bin22 > CADDYW01 > JADGGD01. The sequence goes on from DATGMJ010000051.1 coordinate 3,311, forward strand.
CCTCCTGATCGTGGCGCTCGGGCACGCTGGGGCAGTTGTCCTGGCCGGTCGTGCCCTGCTGATCCCCTCGGCCGCTCACGCTGTGGTCTGGCTGGGACCGATCAGCCTGGTGCCTTCCCCGTCTGCCGATTCGCTGACGGCGGTTGCGCTGGTCCCGGCGGCGGTGTTACTTGCGCTACTCGGCTGGTACAGCGCGTCCTACGTGGGAGCCGCCCGCCATGCGACCTTCTTCCTCTCGCTCCTCCTCTTCCTCGAAACCGGGATCAACCTTGTCTTGCTGGCAGGCGATCTGCTCGCGCTGTACGTCGGCTTCCTTCTCCTCAGCCTGGGGCTGATGTTCCTCATTGGTCTGGATTTCGGGAGCAAGGGTCAGGAGGCAGCCCTGCGGCTTTTCGCCACGCTCGAGGTACCGTCGCTGGTCATGCTGGGGGTGGCACGGCTCCTCGGCTCCCGCATTGGAACGGCCGCCCTGACAGAACTGGAGGGCCGCTCAACCTGGATGGCAGTGCCAAGCGGTGCAGTGCTCATCGCAGCGCTCGGCATCGTGCTCCTCGCTCGGACCGGCCTGGTCCCGCTTCACGCCTGGGCTGTCGCGGGATGTCGAGCGGCCGTAGCACCGGCCGCGCTGGCGATCACTGGTATCGTCCTTCCCCTCGGCGCGCTGGTCACCGGGCGGGTGAGCGATCTAATCGTGCCGTCGGGCTGGGTTGGATCGGTGCTCGCTGTCCTCGCTGCGCTCACCGTTGTCATCGCCGGCATCGGGGCCCTGCGAGAGGAGACTGCGTTTGGTTGGCTCGCCTACCTGTCGATTGGAGAAACGGGACTGGTCGTCTTCGATCTGATGACCGCCGCCCCGGCTGATCGAGTCGCGATGTGGATCAGCGCTGGTACGGCTGCCGCGGCGCTCGTGGCTATCGGCATGCACCTGGGCCTGGTAACGCGTGCGGCGGGGCACCAGCAGCTTGATCGGTTAGACTGGTTGGGGAGCAGATTCGGATCGGCCTGGACCGGGTCGCTTGCCGTGCTCATTTTGCTCCCCCTGCCGCCCTTTGCTACATTCGCGGATCGTCTCGCGCTCCTGACGCGGCTCCTTCGTGCGAATGGTATCGTCGAGCACGGTGCCGCGCTCCTGATGATTCTGGGGACTGGTCTGCTGGCCGCCGCGCTCCTACGGCCGGCAGGCCGCCTCAACCTGCTGACCAGGCCTGAGCAGACGAGAAGGGGTCAGTCAGACAGATGTCTGCCCCTATACCATGGAACGCGGGGAGCACCAGCAGTCCTCGGCCTGCTGCTGAGCCTGTCAGTCCTGGTCGGTTCGACGCAGATGGCCTGGACCACGGCGATAGGGAGGCCGCTTCTCTTCCTGTCGACTGGCCTGGTTCTAGGCACCGTCGGGCTGGCCGGCGTTCTTTCTCCCCGAGGTGACTGGAGTTTCGGCAAGCTCGGCGATCGGTGGGCGTGGGGCGCGGCGTGCCGAACAATCGGGCGCACGCTAGATCTGTATATCCTGATCGGCGGCATCCTCCTGATCGGCGGCCGCGTGAGCGCTCTCACTCTCGAGCAGACGCTTGGCCGTCTTGCCCGGGCCCGTTGATTGTTCTGCTATAATGCCCCGGCGCGCGTAACGGGCGGCTGGTGGTGCGTGATCGATCGGGTGCGCAGTCCTGATGCTCGCGCGTCCGGGGCCGCCTGGCTCGCTGCGGGGGAGTGGGGTGCGTGCGTCGGGCCTGGATTGATCTGGTAGCGCTGGCGGCCTTTGCCCTCGCCGCGCTCGTCTTCTACTGGCCGGCGCTTCTCGGGGGTCTAGTTCTCCTCCCCCTTGACAACCTCTGGACGATGCCGCCCTGGTTCGGGCCGCCGAACGCGGTGCCGCACAACCTGCTGATCGGGGATATGCTCCTGGAGAACTATCCCTGGAAGCTCATCCTCGAGCAGGCGGTCCGCCAGCATGAGCTCCCCCTCTGGAACCCTTACGAAATGGATGGTCTGCCCTATCTCGCCACGGCGCAGACCGGTGTACTCTACCCGTTCACCGTCCTGTTTCTCCTGCTCGGACCGCTCCGCGCCTATGGCTGGTACTGCGCGCTCCACCAGTTCCTGGCGGCGAGCTTCGGCTATGCGCTCCTGCGCCGGCTCGGCGGCGGCCGCCTTGCCGCGCTGGTGGCCGGCCTTACCTTTGCCTTCTGCTTCTTCCTGACGGTGAGTTATATCTGGCCCATGGTGCTTGGTGCGGCAGTCTGGCTGCCCCTGATGCTGTGGAGCCTGGCCGGCCTCGCCGCGGCAGTGGAGAAAGGCACGATCGGCCGTGCGGTCGCACTGGACCTGCCGGTGGGGGTGCTAGCCGTGGCGTTCAGTGTGCTGGGAGGGCATCCCGAGATCACCTTTTACGCCCTGTTCGTCACCGCATTCTACGGCCTCTACCGCGGGGGCATGCTCCTGGTTCGACGTGGCCACCGCCCCGGTTTGCAGTTCCTGGGTCTTGCCGGCGGGGTCATAGGAATCGGCCTTCTGATCGGGAGTATCCAGCTCGCGCCCTTCCTCGAGGTGCTCCGCTCGAACAATCGTCAGGGCGAGACGACCTATCAGCAGGTCATCTCGTATGCCTTCCCGAAGATCCAGGTTCTTGGCTTTCTGATGCCCGACTTTTTCGGGAATCCGGCAACCCACGAGTATTTTGATCTCACCCGCTTCCAGTGGGTACCGGTCGAGCGCAACGCGCTCGGACAGCCAACCGATCCGCCCCATACGATCTTCTGGGGAACAAAGAACTACGTCGAGGCCGGCGCCTACATTGGCGTCGTCCCGCTCCTGCTGGCGACCATCGGCGCGCTGCGCTCTCAGCATCGGGACCGCTGGTTCTTTAGCGGCTTCGTGGTACTCGCCGCGCTCCTCGCCTTCGGTACGCCGCTCTACGCGCTGGTCTACTACGGCCTGCCCTTCTTCAGCCAGCTTCGAACGCCATTTCGCTGGGTTTACCCGCTCGACTTCTCGGCCGCGGTGTTAGCTGGGCTCGGAGCCGACTGGCTATGGCAGCGGGGACTGGACCGGTACTCCTCCCTGGCGCCCGGACGCTGGGCCAGCAGGCGGCTTCTCTGGTGGGGTCCGTCCCTCCTGGGAATAGCGGGACTTATTCTGCTTGCCCTGAGCCTCATCGCGCGCGATCGGAGCATCGCCCTTGCCGATCGTCTACTTGCGCACCAGCCCGCTCTCGCTCGCGCCTTCGCCTCCGGGACGATGCTCTACTCATACGAGTTCCGAAACCTGGCGATCTTTTTCGCCCTGCTCGCTCTGGGCGGCATTCCGATCGCCGTGCTCGGGCAGGGACGATCAAACCCAGCTGCTGCCACACGTCCCCGCCGGGCGTGGGACAGCATCCGGACGGTCTGCGCCGTTCTTGTCGTCGGTCTGAGCGTCGGTGACCTGTTCTTCTTCGGGATGCCGTTTGCCTCAAAGCAGCCGGCGGCCCTGCTGGACCAGCATGTTGATCTGGCGGCCGTGATCCGAACGGCTCTGACCGGACCGCGCGTTGCCAGCCTGGGCGACCCATGGGTTCTGCGGGCGAACCTGGGGGTTCTGCTCGGTATCCCGACCATCGCCGGATACGATACGATCATCCCCTCCCGCTTTGTCCGCCTCTGGTCGCTTGTCGAGCCGCCGGTGGATCTGCCGTTCAACCAGATCGGCCGTCTGCACCGGGTCGAGTCACTCGGCAGTCCGATCCTCGACCTCCTCAGCGTGCGGTATGTCCTGAGCACCGCAAGCATCGAGTCGCCCGCCGTGCGCCAGATCGGGAAAGTGGGGACGATCAATATCTACGAACGTCCGACGGCGCTCCCTCGCGCCTTCATCGTTGGTCAGGCGCTCTGGGTTCCGGATGCCGACGCGGCCTTCCGAGCCATGGCCAGCCCGGCGTTCCACCCGGACCGCCTCGTTATCCTCGAAGGGCCGCCCGGTCCGGCGGGCGGGGGGAGAGGCAGCGCGGCGATCGTTGCCTCAACCCTGAATCGGGTGGAGATCACGGCGGACGTGGAGGGAGCGGGATGGCTCGTGCTCACTGACGCAAACGCGCCCGGCTGGCTGGCCACCGTGGATGGCCAGCCAGCCACCGTCTGGACGGCCGACGGCGACCTGCGCGCGGTCTACCTTACCGACGGTCGGCATCGGGTTGTCTTCCGCTACGCTCCGCTGTCGTTCCGCGTCGGCGCGTATCTGACCGGTCTGGGGCTGATCGTGCTGGCTCTCGTCGCGAGCTGGCCGGCCTGGCGGCGCCTGATCGGCCACTATACTGGCCAGGCCGAGCGCGTCCTGCGGAACGCCGCTCTGCCGATGGTCACCTCATTCCTCAACAAGGGGATTGATTTCGGCTTCGCCGCGCTTATGCTCCGGATCCTTGGCCCTGGTGATGTCGGCGAGTATACCGTGGCGATCATCCTCATGGGCTACTTCGAGATCCTGACCAACTTTGGACTGAACGCGCTGATCGTGCGAGAGGTAGCCCGGGATCGCTCGATCGCCGGTCGGTATCTGGCGAATGCCCTGTCGGTGCGGCTCGGCCTCTGTGCCCTCTCTGCGCCCATCGTGGCGGGGCTGGCTCTGGTTGGTCGGGCCTGGCTGGGCCTGGGCACGCACGGGATCACCGCATTTGTCCTCCTCTGTCTCGCGCTGATTCCCGGAAACATCAGCGCCACCCTGACCGCCCTCTTCAACGCCTGGGAGCGAATCGAGATACCGGCCGGAGTAAGCGTGGCGATCAACCTGGCCCGGGTAACGCTGGGGACGGCAGCACTGCTGGTAGGCGCCGGCATCATCGGTCTGGCGGCAATTGCCCTCGTGCTGAATATTGCCCTGGTGGTCATCTTCACGCTCATCGTCCGACGTGCTCTCCAGGTGCACCTCGAGAGCCCCGCGCGCGGCGATCTGGCGGCGATGCTCAGCGAATCTTTTCCCCTGCTCATTAACCACGTCTTGGTCACGGTGTTCTTCAAGATCGACATTCTGCTCCTGCAGGTTTTCAAGGGGAGCGAGAGCGTCGGATACTATGCAACGGCCTATAAATGGCTCGACGGCTTCCTGATCATCCCGTCAACCTTCACCTTTGCCGTCTACCCGGTGCTGGCGCGCTTTGCCCAGGAAGCGGACAGCGGCCTGCGGGCCGCGTACGAGGTTTCGGCGCGCATCCTGCTCGCCACCGGCATCCCCCTCGCGATCGCGGTCGCCGCCCTGGCCGGCGATTTGATCCTTCTGCTCGGCGGGCAGGCCTACTACCCCGAGTCGGCACGGGCACTGGCGATCCTCATCTGCTTCCTCCCGTTTAGCTATCTGAACGGCCTGACCCAGTACGCGCTCATCGCGGTCGGCCGCCAGCGCTTCATTACCATTGCCTTCATCATCTCGGCAGGGTTCAACATTCTGGCAAACGTTCTCCTGATCCCACGATTCGGGTTCTACGGTGCCAGCGTCGTGACGGTCGCCTCGGAGATCGTCCTGATGGTTCCCTTCCTCCACGCCACTCGCCAAAGCATTGGCTCTCTGCCGTGGTATCGGACAGCAGGGAAGCCCGCGCTGGCCGGACTAGTCATGGCGGGAGTGACCTGGCTTGGAAGATCGTTCGAGCCCCATCTGGCCGTGCTGTTAGGTGCGGCGGCATATATCGCGGTGGCCTGGGGCGTTCAGCTCTTCTCACCAGACGAGGTGAAGACTTTTCGGCGCATCATCGCCGCCGTGCGTGGGCAGGCGACCCTCGCCCAGCCGGGCGAGGCGCAGGGCTGACCGCGGGTCGTCCCTTGTCCGGGCGCGGTCGGGCGTATACAATAAGCGCCGCGTTCCACCCTTTCCTGGAGGTCGAGGACGATGCCGCTCCGCTCTGTCTTCTGGCAGAAGCTCCGTCGGCCCGAGATCGCCGCAGCACGCGATGCCGGTGCGGTCGTGCTGATCCCGGTCGGCTCGACCGAGCAGCACGGCGCCCATCTGCCGGTCGATATGGACATTGCCGCCGCCACGGCGGTCTGCGTGCGCGCGGCCGAGCAGGTGACCGAATTCCCGGTTCTCGTCGCTCCGCCGATCTGGTCCGGCTATTCGCCACACCACATGGAGAACCCGGGCACCATTACCCTGCGGCACGAGACTTTCACCGCCCTCCTCACCGACGTGGTCGACTCGATCATGCACCACGGGTTCCGCCACCTTATCCTGATCAACGGCCACGGCGGCAACGTTGGCCATCTCGCCGCGCTGGCGAACAAGCTCACCACGAGCGGGCGGCCGGTCGCGCAGACGTCGTGGTGGAACCTGGTGGGCAACGACTTCCGGGAGATCCTCGAGGGGATGCTCAAGGGGGTCGGGCACGCCTGTGAAGCGGAGACCTCGTGCTATCTTGCCCTGGATCCGACTGGCGTGGATATGAACCTTGCCGTTCGGCATGAGGAGGCCTCGTACATCGTCCCGGCCGATGAGGCGATCTTTCGCGCGGCCGGCATGGGCTTCCCAGCGGTCTTTCGTGCAGGATCGCCTGGCGTTCACGGCGACCCGACGCGCGCCACGGCGGAGAAAGGGCAGAGAATCCTCGCCATTGCGGCAAGCCGTCTTGCTGCCTTCATCCGTGCCTATCGGCAGATTGATCTTTCCCAGGTTCCTGCTCTATTTCCAGAGTGAGGTCAGGCCGTGATTGTCGATACCGAACGGGAGCGGCAGGTACGGGAGGCGCTGGCCGCAGCCCACTTTGATGCACTGATTTGCCGCCTGCCGGAGAACCTGGTCTGCCTGGCAGGCTATTATCCCCAGATCAGTTGCTCGTTTGTCGTCTACCCGACCGCGGGTGATCCGGTCCTGATCGTCCCGCGGCTCGAACGCGAGCAAGCGGCCGCCGGGCTCGTCGCGGATGTTCGAACATACGAGGCCTGGCGCTTGTCGGATCCTTCCCCCATGGAGAGCGCGCTCCGCTTGCTTGTGGATGTCGTCGCGGCGAAGAAACTGAAGGGCAGGGTAATCGGCTACGAGGGCTCGTTCGAGGCAGTGGCGCCAGGCCAGATGGCGGGCGAGCCGTACGTGCCCGGGCTTCCGACGCGCCAGATGCTCGCCGACCTGATCGGTCGGGAGCCAGTGGATGCGACCAATCTGCTCCACACGATCCGTGCGTGCAAGACACCGCGAGAGATCGAGAAACTCCGTCTCGCCAACGAGGTGGCCGGGCTCGGCCTTCGTGTCTTCAAGGAGCAGGCACAGCCCGGCCGAACGGAGGCAGAGGTTGCGGCAGCGGTCGAGGCGGCGGTATATGCGCACGGAACCGGCTATCGGGGCGCGCGGTACGCGCGGGCCTGGGCTCAGGTCTTCTCAGGACCAAATACGGTCGAGGGGTGGTACTATCCCGTCTCGTCTGCCCGGGTCATTCAACCGGGAGACCTGGTGATGATCGAGATAGGTACCGTGGTCGACGGCTACTGGTCGGACCTTACCCGAACGGTCGTGGCCGGAGGAAAGGCGACGGCACGGCAGCGCGAGCTGTACGAGCTTGTCCTGGCAGCCCAGCGTGCCTCGCTGGCGGCGGCGCGCCCGGGCGTTCCGGGGAGAGAGGCCGACGCGGCCGGGCGCCGCGTCCTAGCCGCGGCCGGGCTGGATAACTACTTCCTCCATCATACCGGTCATGGAATCGGCTTCCGATACCACGAGCCGATCCCATCGGTTCACCCGTCCTCCCCGCACATCTTGGCAGTTGGCCACGTCCACTCGATCGAGCCAGGGGTCTACCTTCCAGAGGTAGGAGGCATCCGCGTGGAGGATGATGCGGTGGTCCTCGAGGACGGCGCCCAGCTCCTTTCTCAGCGCGATTTCGATCTGGACTGAGTAACAGAGTCGATACCGAGTGGCCAGGGAGGTGCCGAAAGTGGAGGAAGTGGACCGGAGCGGTACGCTCACCCGGGAGGTCCTACGCAGTCTCCTGGGAGGGTTGCCGCAGGCGGGCGATCTGAAGCCCGAGGTGCTGGAGCGGGAAGAGCTGGATGGCCTGATTCGGGAGAAGGTGCGCTATCAGGCCGAGCCCGGTGAATGGATCCCGGCCTATGTCCTGCTCCCTCGCCATCGCCGGACACCGGGGCCAGCAGTCCTCTGCCTGCACCAGCACGCCGGCCAGTTCCATCTTGGCAAGAGCGAGCCGGCGGGCCTGGCCGGAAATCCCGAGCAGTACTACGCCCTGGAACTTGCCCAGCGGGGCTATGTGACGCTCGTCGCCGACTTCATCTGCTTCGAGGAGCGCCGACATCCCCGTCTGGACGGCCCAGCCTACGAGCGCTTCGAGTTTACCCGTCGGCTGGTCGAGGGAAGCACGCTCCAGGCAAAGATGGTCTTTGATTCGATGCGGGCCCTGGATTACCTGAGCGGGCGTCCCGAGGTAGACCCACGGCGCATCGGCTGCATTGGGCATTCGCTCGGCGGCCAGCAGACACTCTTCCTCGCCGCGCTCGATGAGCGGATTGCCGCGGCGGTATCGAGCTGCGGCTTCGCAAGCTATCGGACGATCTTTCGTGATGCGATCAACCATAACTTCTCGGCGTATCTACCGGGCTTCCTCCAGTACGGCGATATCGGTGACATTCTTGCGCTCGTTGCGCCCCGGCCGTTTCTCGTCGCAGTCGGGAAAGCGGATCCGATCTTTCCGTACGACGGGGTTCTGGAAAGCGTCGAGGTTGCCCGTCGCCGCTACCGAGCGCTCGGACGAGAGGATCGGCTGGCACTGGTGACCGCAGAGGGCGGCCACGGCTTCACGGAGGAACTCCGAGAGCAGGCGTACGCCTGGCTCGATCGATGGCTCCTGGCCGGACCGTGAGTACGGTCCGGCCAGGAGATGTGAGTGGACCGCGGACTCCCACGGCCCCCTCACGCGAAACGCTGCTACGGTACTACGAGGATGCCAGAGCCTGCTGGATCTCTTCCATCGATACCGTGCGCACCGTCTGGTAGAAGGTCAGGTGGTAGCCGTTGGGATCGGCGATCGTGAAGGTGCGATCGCCCCAGAACTGGGTCTGGAGATCTGTCACCACGGAAGCACCCGCGCGCACCACGGTATCGCGGTACTGATCGATGTCGCCTTCGACCTCAATGTAGAGCTCGACCCCGTTGCCCCATGGAGGGACACAGTGGGGACAGTCGCCGGCCAGCGCAAAATCGAGCGCGACCGCGCCCCTCCGGGCCATACCGTGCACTGGCTTGCCATCCGGGCCGCGCACGGCGCTGGCCTCCGGGAACCCGAGGACGTCCCGATAAAATGCGATCGTCGCATCGATATCGCGGACGGTCAGAACTGGACTGATGCGCTTCACCCTTTTCTCCTGTTGGGATATGCGTCGGCCGGTGCACCATCGCCGCACGACCATCGTACTACCAGAACAGGTGTTTGTATATGAGAGAACTATTAAAATCCGAGGCGTTATCGCCCGCATCATTGACGGCCAGGGGGACGGGCGGCTTTCAGGGGAGGATCAGGAGCTTGCCAAACTGTCGGCGTTCTTCCAGCATTTGCTGAGCAGACGCGACACCGTCCAGTCCAAAGCAGGCGTGGATCACCGGCTTCAGGCGCCCCTCGGCGACGAGGCGGAGGACGGTCCGGAGCTCGGCGCGGCTGCCGCCGTAGGAGCCAATCAGCTGGAGTTGCTTGGCGAAAAGGTGCCAGAGGTTCGTCGCGCCCACGGTACCACTCGTCGCACCGCAGATGACCAGACGGCCGTTGCGCGTGAGGGCGGCGACGCTCTGCTCCCAGGTCGCTGCCCCGACGTGCTCAACGACGACATCAACCCCACGCCGGTCGGTCAGGCGCCGGACCTCGGCGAGCAGATCGTGCGCCTGGTAGTTAACCACCGCGTGTGCGCCGAGCTCCCGGGCACGGGCGAGCTTCTCGTCCGTACTCGCCGCCGCGATCACCCGGGCACCGGTCAGGCAGGCGATCTGAATCGCGGCTGACCCCACACCGCTCCCAGCAGCCAGGACAAGGACCACCTCGCCGGGACGGAGCCGGGCTCGCGTCACGAGCATATGCCAGGCGGTCAGCATGGACAGTGACACCGCCGCCGCGTCTTCTGGCGACAGGCCCTCCGGCAGCGCCACCAGGTTCGCCGCCGGAACGCACACGAACTCGGCGAAGCCGCCGTGCCGTCCCAACCCGATGATATCGCCGCGCCGACAGACCGTTTCCTCGCCGGCCAGGCAGTACTCGCAGCGGCCGCAGAACAGGTACGGAGCAACCGCGACCTGCTGACCCGGCTGGATGTCGGTTGACGCTTCCGGTCCAAGGGCGACGACCTCACCCGCGACCTCGCACCCACCGATATGCGGAAGTGGGGGCTTAATCGGGGTTTCGCCTCGGCGCACGAGCAGATCCAGATGATTAACCCCACACGCCCGGACGCGCACCAGCGCCTCGGTCGGGCCGGGCCGTGGATCGGGCACCTCCGCAATGCGCAGGACCCCTGGGCCGCCAAACTCCTGGAAGACCGCCGCCCGCATTGGTCACGTCCTTACCGCAGCTTGCCCCGCCCGAGGATCGGCCAGACTTGTTCGACGATGCCATTGCGAATCGCATACATCTCGTCGTGCAGATAGGTCGTGAAGTCAGAATACCCGACAATAAACTCGATCTTGTCTCCCACCCGGATCGCATCATTCGGCCGATCGAGATCAATCGTACCGTGCTCGGCGGAGAGGCGGAGCCGCTGAACCCCTTCGATCCCCAGGGGCCGCGGCATCCCCTGGTTGCCGTTCATGGTCTTATGGCCTGCGTCCACGACGATCCGGGTCGCGGTCGGGCGGCTGATAACGGTCGCGATAATCGTCATGGCGAACTCGTGGTCGACGCCGTAGTCCTCAGCATAATGGATGTCGTGGAAGATGCCGCCGCCAGCCTGGATCTCGGTAACGCCTGGCACGGTACAGGTAACCCAGTAAGTGCCGGTTCCACCACAGGAGACGATCGCCGCGGGCAGGCCGGCCGCGCGGCAGCGCTCGGCACTCTCGACCAGGCGTCCTACATCGCGGAAGATAACCTCGCGCTTCTTCTCCGGATCGAGGATTGTCGTCGCGTGCGCCTCCCAGGCCATCAGCCCGCTGTAGCGCAGGCCGGGGAGCGCGGCGGCATATTCGGAGAGCCGCAGAGCCGGCTCGCCCGGCTCAACACCGGCCCGGTGCAACCCGACATCAACCTCGACCAGCACCCGCACCGTGACCCCCATGGCCGTCGCCGCGTCAGAGATCTCGCGCGCGTTCTCGGGGCTGTCAATTGCAACCATCACGTCAGCGTGGCGCTGGAGGCCGACCAGTCGGGCGATCTTCTCGCGCCCGACGATCTGATTGGCAATCAGGATATCGCGGATGCCCGCGCCGGCCATAACCTCGGCCTCGCCGAGCTTGGCACAGGTGACGCCAATCGCGCCGGCCGCGATCTCCTTGTGAGCGATAGCTGGCACTTTCTGCCCTTTGGTGTGCGGCCGCCAGTTCTTCCCTGCCCCGATAATGCGGCCGGCCATCTTCCGGATGTTCCGGTCCATCACGTCGAGATCGACGCACAGCGCGGGAGTATCAAGCTCCCACTTCGATCGGCCGATAATCGCACCGGCTACGGCGGGCGCAGTCCGAGCCATGAGTGTCCTCCCGTGAGTACGTGTTGGGGAGCGGTTCCGGCCGCTCGCGTACGCTGATTGTACCGTGCCGCTGTGAAAACGGGAATTACCGCGCTGGTCCGTTACGGGCGGCCCGCGGCAGAAGGGCAACGAGTGGCACTGGTGCTGCAGGATGCTCGATCACCTGCGCCGCCTGACCGTAGACCGCCCGGATCAGGTCAGCAGTGATGACCGCCCGCGGGGAGCCATCGGCGGCGATCCGGCCACCGCCGAG
>DATGMJ010000052.1:0-2791 GCA_035293685.1 Chloroflexota bacterium
CACTCGAACCCGGGCGCGAGCGGGAGCGGGGCCCGCACGCTGACCACGAAGAGGTGTGGATCAAGGGCATCCGCAAGGGCCAGGAGGTCCGTCTCATCCGCACCGCGACCGTGGAGCAGAACGACCGCCGGATAGGGGGGAGACGCGGCCGCCCGCGGCGGCTGGACGCGATGGTGCAGACCAAGCGACGACTGCATGGTGATTTCTCCTCTCCGTGTGCCCGTATCCAGAGCGATCGCGGAAGCCCCGAACGCGGAGGACTCCCGGTCGCCTGGACACGGCACGCTGGAGCTGGTTCTATAGTGTTGACTATCCATTCTCCCTGTGATAGATATGGTGCCGACCTTGGCCAGCCCAGATCAGTCACTGGCGCCGGCCCGCACCAGGGTCACGCCGCGGCCGAAACCGCCGGCCCCGTGCGAGGCGCGACCAGCCGAGGTCCACGTCATGGCCCGCCAGGGATCAGGCAGGAGAGCACTGTGAGTTCCAAAGTCCTCGAGGTTCGTGATCTCCGCGTGTACTACCACACCCCACGGGGCGCGGTCAAGGCAGTGAATGGGGTGAGCTTTAGCGTTGCACCCGCCGAGCGGTTCGGGTTGGTTGGCGAGTCGGGATCCGGCAAGTCGACGATCGCCCTTGCCCTCATGCGCCTGATCAAGCCGCCCGGCCGGATCGAGAGCGGCGAGGCCTATCTCGACGGCGTGGACCTCCTTACGGTCCCCGACGAGGAGATGCGGAAGATCCGCCTGGCCAAGATTGCCCTGATTACCCAGGGAGCCATGAACTCCCTGAACCCCGTCCTGCGGGTGCGGACACAAATTCAGGATGCTCTCGAGGACCATGACATCCACCTGCCGCCACGCGAGTTGAACGATCGGATTCGGGAGCTCCTCGAGCGGGTCGGCCTTGATGCGAAGGTTGCCGATATGTACCCGCACGAGTTGAGCGGCGGCATGAAACAGCGCGCCTGCATCGCGATCGCGATCAGCCTCCAGCCCAAGGTGATCATCGCGGACGAGCCAACGAGCGCGCTCGATGTGGTCGTGCAGCGGCAGGTCATGGAAACGCTCAAGGATGTTCAGCAGCAGCTTGGCGCCTCGATCATCCTGATCGGTCATGACATGGGGCTCATGGCCCAGGTTGTCCAGCGGCTCGGGGTTATGTACGCGGGGGATCTGGTCGAGATCGCCGAGGTCGAGGCGATCTTCGCCGAGCCCCTGCACCCTTACACGCAGCTCCTGATCGCCAGTCTGCCGTCGCTCGACCGAAAAGGAACACTGCGAGGGATTCCGGGCCTACCCCCATCGCTCCTGGATCGGCCCACTGGCTGTCCGTTCCGGACGCGCTGTCCCAAGGCCTTTGATCGCTGTGAGGTGGAGGAGCCCGAGCTCCGCGAGGTTCGACCGAACCGATGGGTCGCCTGCCACCTGTACGCGTGAACGTGCTATTCCCGGGTGAGTTCCCGGGGGAGAGATTCCTCCCCCTGCTCGAGGCCAGCGCCGCCGTGGGGAGGAGGTGGTTTGTGAACCGTTTCCCATCCCGGCTCGCGCAGAGTATCAGTCACGACTGAGGAGAGACCCATGCCCCCCCTGCTCGAAGCCCGCAATGTGACCAAGGTATTTGGCGGCGGCCTGTTCCAGCGGAACGTGACCGTCGCGCTCCAGGATTTCTCGCTCGTGATCGAGGGCAATCCCCCATCGATCACCGCGATCGTCGGCGAGAGCGGAAGCGGGAAGACGACGCTGGCCCGCCTGCTCCTCGGTCTGATCTCGCCGACGAGCGGGAAGGTCCTCTACGAGGGCAAGGATCTCCAGACGCTGACCGGCGCGGAGCGGCGGCGGTACCTGCGGGATATCCAGGTGATCTTCCAGGATCCCTACGAGGTCTACAACCCCTTCTACAAGGTCGACCACGTCCTTGAGACGCCGATTGCCAAGTTCGGCCTCGCACCCTCGCGCCAGAAGGCGCGGGCTTTAATGGAGGAGACACTCCAGGCGGTCGGGCTGCGCCCCGAGGAGACCCTTGGCCGCTATCCGCACCAACTGAGCGGCGGTCAGCGTCAGCGCGTGATGGTCGCGCGCGCCCTCTTGCTCCGCCCCCGCCTCATCATCGCCGACGAGCCCGTCTCCATGGTCGATGCCTCTCTCCGCGCGACGATCCTGGAGAACTTACGCGAGCTGAACCAGCGCTTCGGCATCTCGCTGATCTACATCACCCACGACCTGACGACGGCCTACCAGATCAGTGAGAACATCGTCGTGCTCTACCGCGGGTCGGTCGCCGAAGCGGGCGACGTGGAGCTCGTGGTCAAGAGCCCTCAGCATCCTTACACCCGCTTGCTCGTGAACTCGATTCCCCTGCCGGATCCGCGGCGCTCCTGGGAGAAGGAGAGGCTTGCCGAGGCGGCGGGAGCGGTCAACGGCGGCACCACGGGGTGTAAGTTCGCTGATCGCTGTCCGCACGTGATGCCGATCTGCCGCCAGAGCCCCCCACCGCTCTACCGGACGGATCCTCACCGCGTTGCGGCGTGCTACCTCTACCGGGACGCGGCGGTGATCGAGAACGCCGAGATGGGGAGCGTCTTCGTCACCACCCCACCGCAGGCGGAACCGCGACGGCCGGCCGGGCCGGCGTGATGCGCACCGGCCCGGCCGCCGACCTCAGACCGATCGGCGCAGCCGCGGGTTGGCGATCTCGTCAAGTCCGACCGACAGGCTGAAGAGGCCGACGAACAGGATAACCAGCACAACGACCGGCGGCATCCACCACCACCACAGGCCGTGCAGGAGCG
>DATGMJ010000053.1:0-3203 GCA_035293685.1 Chloroflexota bacterium
TGGTACCCGGAGGGGGGCTACCTTTACGACGTGGTTGACGGCGAGGCGGGCGATGATCCCACCCTCCGACCGAACCAGCTCCTGGCGATTGGCCTCGCCTATCCCACCCTGGATCGACGCCGCTGGGAGACGGTGTTGGAGCGCGTCGAGGAGCGCCTCCTGACGCCGCGTGGGCTGCGGACGCTTGACCCTGCGGCGCCGGGCTACTGCGGACACTACGGGGGCGATCAGCGCACGCGTGACGGGGCGTATCATCAGGGAACGGTGTGGCCGTGGCTGACCGGTGCGTATGTGGACGCGGCGCTCCGATCCGGCCGGCACGCTGATTCCCTCCGCGCGTTTCTGACTGGCATAATCGCCACCCTGCGTGAGGGGGGCCTGGGCACCATCGGAGAGATCTTCGATGGAGATGCCCCCCACCAGGCGAATGGATGCATTGCTCAGGCCTGGAGCGTCGCTGAGATCCTCCGCGCATGGGAGCGGCTGGCGCGCGCGTAGTCCCGGTCGGGATCCCGACCGCCACCGGAGAGGAGAAGACAGATGGCTCGCGATCTTCCCATCGGGAACGGCACACTGCTGGTCAATTTTGACTTCCTGTATCAGCTCCGCGATATCTACTTCCCTCACGTGGGTATGGAGAACCATACCGCGGGTCACCCGTGTCGGTTCGGGGTCTGGGTCAACGGGACCTTCCGGTGGATCGCCGATTCCGGCTGGCAAAGGCAGCTCGGCTACGAGAGCGATACGCTGGTGACGCGGGTGCTCCTGCGTCATCCGGATCTTCCGCTGGCCATCGTCTGTAATGACGCGGTGGATTTCCACGAGAATCTGTATCTCCGACGGGTCGCGGTGACCAGCGAGGCTGACTCTGCCCTGGAGGTGCGCTTCTTCTTCCACCATGATTTCCACATCTACGAGAACGAGGTCGGCGATACTGCCTACTACGAGCCGCGCCGCCGGGTCGTCTTCCACTACAAGGATCTGCGCTGGTTCCTGATCAATGGTTTCCGTGGGCCAGAGGATCACGGGGTGGATCAGTTCGCCACTGGCCAGAAGGAGATCAATGGGTTAGAGGGAACCTGGCGCGATGCCGAGGATGGCACTCTCAGCGGGAATGCGATCGCCCAGGGATCGGTAGATTCGACGATCGCTCTCCATCTTGCGCTGGCGCCGCGCGGGTATGGTGAAGTGTACTACTGGATCGCGGCGGGCCAGACCTTTGACGAGGTCACCGCAGTCAATCGGCGTGTCGTGGAGCGTGGGCCAGCCGTCTATCTCGAGCGTATACGGCATTACTGGCAGCTCTGGGCCCGGAAGGATGGGAACGAGATGGGCGAGCTCCCGGTTGAGATCGCACGTCTGTTCACCAGCAGCCTCCTCATCCTGCGCACCCAGATCGACGTGGACGGGGGTATCCTCGCGGCGAATGATTTTGATGTCACCCAGTTCAATCGCGATACCTACTCTTACGTCTGGCCCCGTGATGGTGCCATCATCTCTACGGCGCTGACCCGCGCCGGCTACTCGACGCCGAGTTCGCGCTTCCTGGCCTTCTGCGCACGGCTCCTAACGAAAGAAGGATATTTCCTGCATAAGTACAACCCGGACGGCAGTCTTGCCAGTTCGTGGCATCCCTGGTTCGCCGATAACCAGCCCCAGCTACCGATCCAGGAAGACGAAACCGGCCTCGTACTCTGGGCGCTCTGGCAGTTCTTCGAGCATTTCCCCGAGGTCGAGTTCATCAAGCCGCTGTATCGGGACCTGATCATTCGCGCGGGCGAGTTTCTGGCATCCTACCGGGACCCGGAGAGCGGTCTACCGCTACCAAGTTGGGACCTCTGGGAGGAACGCCGAGGGGTGCACGCCTGGACGGTGGCGGCGACCTACGCCGGTCTGGTCGCTGCGGCGCGCTTCGCCAATGCCTTCGGCGAGGAGGATATTCGCGACCGCCTCCTCACTGCGGCGCGGGAGGTGAAAGCTGGGACCGATGCCTGGCTCTGGCATGAGGAGCTCGGCCGCTTCGTGCGCACGATTCATCCGCGGCCATCCGGCGGATACGACGCTGACCAGACGTTCGATGCAAGCGTCGCAGGCCTCTTTCTCTTCGGGATGTATGCGGCAACCGATCCTCGCATCGTCCAGACGATGGAGTCGCTGCGGGAACGCCTCTGGGTGAAGACCCCTATCGGCGGCGTCGCTCGCTATGAGAACGATTATTACCACCAGGTCAGTCACGATCTCGCAAATGTGCCGGGGAACCCGTGGATCATCTGCACCCTCTGGCTGGCGCGCTGGGAGATCGCCCGCGCCGGACGACCGGAGGAGCTGGAATCCGCGACCGGGTATCTGCACTGGGCTGCTCAGCGAGCCCTGCCCAGTGGGGTTCTGGCCGAGCAGGTGGATCCCTACAGCGGGGCGCCGCTCAGCGTGTCGCCGCTTACCTGGAGTCACGGCGAGGTCGTGCTGACGATCGTTGATTACCTCGATAAGTTGACGCGTCTGAACCTTTGTCCTGCGTGCGGCCATCCGCTATTCTTACGGGAGCGGCGTCGGATACGCGCGCTGCGGCTGATGGATGCCGCGGGAGACGAACGACCGGCATCAGAGGAGGTATAGATGGCGATGAACCGAGGCGTCGAAATTCAATGGCTCGGGCATGCGACGTTCAAGGTCCGCACGCCGGGCGGCAAGACCATGCTCATTGACCCGTGGGTGCAGGGAAACCCGGCCTGTCCAGAAAATCTGAAGCGGATTACATCACTCGATCTCATGCTGATCACCCACGGGCATTCCGACCACTTCGCGGACGCGATCAGCATCGCCCGCGAGACGGGCGCGCGGGTCGTCGGCATCGTCGAGGTCTGTCGCTGGCTCGAGCGGAAGGGCATCACCAACGTCCTGGAGATGAACAAGGGGGGCTCCCAGACCATCGACGGCATCCGGGTGACGATGGTGCACGCCGATCACAGCTCCAGCATCACTGAGGATGATGGGACGATCGTGTGCGGCGGCGAGCCAGCCGGCTATGTGATTGAGCTGGAGAACGGCTTTCGGCTGTACCACGCTGGGGATACCAGCCTGTTTGGGGATATGCGCCTGATCGGCGAGCTGTACCGGCCGGATCTGGCTCTTCTCCCAATTGGCGACCTCTATACCATGTCACCGCGCGAGGCGGCGTATGCGATTCGCCTCCTCGGGGTGCG
>DATGMJ010000054.1:0-8978 GCA_035293685.1 Chloroflexota bacterium
GGTCGGGCACGGTTGCAGGCCCAGTGCTGCCGCTTCGCCATCCGTGCCCAGGGCGAGGCGGCGCTCATCCGGAAGAGCGCGAGCGTGCGGGCAGGTCGGAAAACAGTAGATGCCCTCCCGCGGATCCCCGATGTAACGGACGCGTTCCCGGGCGAGGTGTTCCAGCCAGTCCGGGTCAATCCCTTCCGCGGCAAGGAGACGTCGCTTGGCAGCGGTTCCGCCGAGCCCATAGGCACCGATCCGCCCATCACGACGTACGACGCGGTGGCACGGGATCAAGAGCGGTATCGGATTGCGCCCAACCGCCAACCCGACCGCGCGCACCGCGGTTGGGTGGCCGATCTCGCAGGCGATCCACGAGTATGGGCGAACCTGACTATACGGGATCTCGGCGGTCTTGCGGAGAACCGCCTCTTCGAAGGGTGATCGGCCGCGCAGGTCGAACTCGAGGCACTGCTGGGGATCGGCATGGCCAGCGAGACAGTCGCGCACGGCATCCAGCAGAGCGGCTGGCGGTGAGGAGTCTCGATAGGCCATGCGGTGAAAGCGCGCCTGGAAGACTTGCTCGAAGAGATCAGAGGTCTCGGCCTGGAGGAGAGCCGAGATGCCGCAGTCGTTATAGGCTAGGAAGGCCGGCCCGAGGACGGTTTCGATGACGCAGTACGCATCGGCCGCCTGCCGTGCGGTACGCCTCGTCAGGGATAATACCCTCCCCTGCTTATCATGGAGATGATCCATAGTCGATCCTCCTGGCAGGACGCGAGGCCGCCCCCTCATGACCCGTCGGGGGCGGCTCCATCTTTCCCTCTCAATAGCCGAGGCGCTTATCAGTCACGTTCCGCAGAGGCTCTCCCCGGATGAAGTGCCCAACGTTCTCGAAGAAGATCGACCACATCAGCTCGGTTGTGAGCTGGGAGCCGCCGGAGATGTGCGGCGTCATCACCAGATTCGGCACGTCCCAGAGCGGACTATCAGGCGGTAGGGGCTCAACCTCGGTCACATCAAGGCCAGCGCCCGCGAGGTGACCGTCGCGCAGCGCGGCGATCAGAGCCGGCTCCTGAACAATCCCGCCGCGCGAGACCGCCAGCACGTACGCGCCGGGCCGGAGCAGTCGAATCTCGGTCTCGCCGATCATCCCGCGTGTCTGCGGCGTAATCGGACAGCTGATAACCAGGACATCGGTCTCGCGGAGCATGTCGTGGAGGCGGTCCAGGCCCCAGACAGCCGCCACGTGCTCGGTCGCAGGAACCGGCTGGGCATCAACGGCCAGGACTCGCATCTCGAAGGCGTGAGCACGCTGGGCAATGGCACGGCCGATATTCCCCAGGCCGACGATGCCCATCGTCTTACCAGCGATGCCATTGACGTGTCGATATCCCTCGGACCGAAGCCAGGCATGGCACCCCTTGGCGTGGTCGAAGAAGCGCAGGGCCCGGGTCAGCATCAGGAGCATGGCAAACGTATGCTCGGCGATCGTCGCGGCGTGCGCACCGCGTGTGTTCGTCAGGATGACATCGCTCTCAACAAGCTCAGGGATCCCGTGGACGAACTCGATTCCTGCGCTCGGTGCCTGGATCCACCGTAAGCGCTGGGCCGCGAGGAAGACCTCGCGGGAGGGGTTGCCGAAGAAGGCATCCGCATCGACGATTTCCCGCCGGGCCTCCTCTGGACTGCTCACGCAGACAAATGTAACCTCCGGATAGGTAGTGCGAAATACCTCAAGGTGTGGATCTCCCGGGCGGCTGGCAACGACGATCTTCACGGTACGTCCTCTCTTGAGCTCTAATCTCGCACAGTCGTGCTGCACCTACTGAGTAGCGGTGACGCCGCCATCAACCAGCAGGATGTGGCCGGTGATGAAGCTCGAGGCCGGCGACGCGAGGAAGATTGTAGCACCCACGATATCGGCCGGGACGCCGACCCGACCAAGGGGGATGCGTGCGGTGAGGCTCCGTCGGAACTCTGGATCGGCAAGCATGTTCGCGACGAGCGGGGTCTCGATGAATGTGGGGGCGATGGCATTCACCCGGACATTGTAGGGAGCCCATTCGGTCGCGAGCTGACGGGTCAGGTTGTTCACCGCAGCCTTGCTGGGGGTGTAGGCCGCATAGCCGCGGCGGATCGCGAGCTGGCCGCGCACCGAGGACAGGTTGATAATGCTCCCGCTCCGCTGGGCGATCATCACCCGCCCGGCGGCCTGGCAGGTGAGGAACGTCCCGGCGACGTTCACCTCCATTACCCGCTTCCACTGGTCGAACGGGAACTCTTCAGCAGGTGCCTCGTACTGGGTGCCAACGCAGTTGACGAGAATGTCAAGCCGCCCGAACTGGCCGACGACCTCTTCAACCAGTCGGCGGACAGACTCCGGGTCGGTCACCTCGACGCTCAGCGCCATGGTCCGGCGGCCCGTCGCGGCGAGTTCGTTGGCCACGGCCCGGGCGCGCTCGACTGACCGGCCGGCGATCACAACGTCGGCCCCGTACTCGGCAAGACCGCGCGCGAGGGCCGCGCCGATCCCCCCGGCTCCGCCTGGTAGGACGGCGACCTTCCCGTCGAGGCGAAAGATCTGTTCGTACACGATGGGTCCTCCTTGGAGCAATCGGATGGCGTGGAGAGCGACAACCGGGACGATCATACGCGATGCGCCGCCCGGACGCCAGGGCGAGAACCGCGCGAGCGGGTGGGTACAGCGGGGAGTGGCGCGACTGACAGGCTTGCCAAGCAAGACGCAGTGCGGCATCATAATCAGGCAGGGGTTAGGAGGTACACCCCATGAAGCCACCACTCAGTTCCTCTCACCCACCTCGCCGCGTGACCCTCCTCTCGCGCTTCCTCCGACGCGCCGACCGCAGCGGCGAGCGATCAGTCGAGATAGGGAAGGCCATGGCGGGGGAAGCGCAGAACGTTGTGCCAGCGTCCCCTGCCCCGGCTGAGTCGCGGTCGACTGAGTCCCCGTTTTACGTGGAAGCCAGGGAGCAGATCAGACGCCACGCCTGGGGGCGCGCCCAGCGAGCGCTAGAGGCCGCATCGCGCGCGGATCCCGAATGTCCCGCCGCCCTGGATCTCCAGGCAGTGCGGACCATTCGGCGAGCACTGCGGCGGACGGCGCGCTGGCCGAGCGATGTGGAGGCTCACCTCGACCTCGGTCGAGCATACTTCGATCTCGATCTGGGGGATGATGCCCTGGCCGAGTTCCTGACGGTCCAGCGACTGGCCCCACAGCGGTACGAGGGATATGCGCTTGCCGCCCTGGAGTACCTCTATCGCGGGGAGTACACCCGGGCGATGAGCACCTGGCTCCAGGCGCGAGAGCGGAATCCCTCGCTCCCCCTTCTGGATGATGTGCTGGGGAGTCTGCCCGTCCGGTAGAGGGTCAACCGCCAAAGAGGAACCGAGCGGGCCCTGCCGGAACGGCACGTTAAGGAGATGCCCTGATACCGGACGGGAGCGGCCGACCGTGCGGCCGCCGCTTTTCCCGACGAGAATCTCGGAGAGTGTATGTCTGCTTCGATAATCCGCGAACTGGGGGATGGTCTGGTCCTGCGGCGGGCCACGCCCGCCGATGCCGAGGCGCTGGCCGCTTTCAACGGCTGGGTCCATCGCGCGCCTGGCGCGTCTGAGCCGAACCACCGGGTCATGGCCTGGACCCGCGACCTGCTGTGCCGCCCCCACCCGACGTTCCGGCCGGAGGACTTCACCATTGTGGAGGATACCCGCTCGGGGTCGATCGTCTCGTCGCTGAACTTAATCTCCCAGACCTGGGAGTACGAAGGGATTCGATTCGGGGTCGGCCGGCCGGAGCTGGTGGGGACGCGGCCGGATTTCCGCGGTCGGGGGCTGGTTCGCGCCCAGTTCGAGGTCATCCACCAGTGGAGCGCCGAGCGGGGAGAGAAGCTCCAGGCGATCACTGGGATCCCGTACTTTTACCGCCAGTTCGGCTATGAGATGGCCCTGGAGCTAGAGGGCTGGCGAACATGCGGCCGCGCTGACATTCCGCCGCCGCGGCCGAATCAGACCGAGCCGTATCGCGTTCGCCCGGCGGTGTCGAGCGACCTTTCGTTTATCGCCGCGCTCTATGACGAGTCGCGGGCGCGCTATGTCGTGAGCTGTGTCCGCGATGAAGCGGCCTGGGCATATGAGCTCGGGGGGCGAAGCGCAGATAGCCACGAACGCCTTGAGATCCGGCTCATCGAGACGCCAGGGGGAGAACCGGTCGGCTTCCTGGTCCATGAGCCGCAGCTGCGGGACGGGAACTGGCTCGTCGTGAGGTATCTCGAGATCGGGCCAGGGTTCTCCTGGGTCGCAGTGATTCCAAGCGCGATGCGTGCCCTTGCAGCAGTTGGGGAGGAACTGGCAGGCCGGACACCAACTACCTGGTTCGCCGGCATCCGCCTCGGCCTCGGTCGTGATCACCCGGCCTACCGGGCCCTGGAGGGTCGTCTCGGTCAGGTCACTGCGGTGTACGCCTGGTATGTGCGCGTTCCCGATCTGGCGGACTTCCTCCGGCTTATCGCGCCTGCCCTGGAGCGCCGCCTCGCTAGCTCCATCGCCCGCGGGCATGATGGTGAGCTCCGGCTGGATTTCTACCGGAGCGGCATCCGGCTGGTGCTCGAACGGGGACGCCTCACGGCGGTAGAGGATTGGCCGCCGCGTCCGGACGAACGCGGCGACGTGTGGCTCCCCGACCTCACGTTCCTCCAGCTCCTATTCGGCTACCGCTCGCTGTCCGAGCTCGAGCACGCCTTCGCGGACTGCGGGATTCCATCCCGCGCCTCCAGTTCGGAGGCGCGGGCACTCGTCGAGGCGCTGTTCCCCCGTCGGCCCTCGTTCGTCTGGCCAATCGGCTAGCGGCGCCTCTTGAAGCATCCTCCGGGCTTTACTGAAGCGTCTCAGTGAGCACCTTCGCCCGCTCGGACGGATGGACCGGCGTTCTCTGCTTGATCATATCGAGCAGTTTAGGGAACCCTTTGCGCTGTCCGATGATCACGCCGCCCACCAGGCGCTCGCCGTGGAAAAAGAGGCGCCGGTAGCTCTCTGAGGCCTCATCCAGCCAGGCGACCGACTCGACCTCCGGATTGGATTCGGGCGTCGCCCCGAAAGCCATGATCCGGTTGTGAAAGAGGGTGGTCGAGTAAGTGGGAACATCATCGTAGGGGATGTGCGCGCCCAGCATGTTTTGTCCGACAACCTTCCCGTGGTTCGTCGCGTTATCCCACGTCCCCATTGTGATGTGCCCACCGACGTAGCGGTCGAAATAGGCGGCCACGTCTCCCGCCGCAAAGATATTCGGAACGCTCGTGCGCAGGAACTCGTCGGTCATGACGCCGCCACCGGTGATGGCGATGCCGGTCCCTTCCAGGAACTCGATGTTGCGAGTGATCCCGACCCCAACACCGAGCAGTTCGCACGGCAGGACCCGTCCATTGGTCGTGACGACTTCCCGGACCTCGCCGTCCTTCCCGCGCACCTCGGCAACCTCCGCGCCGTGGATGACCTCAACGCCGTGATGTGCGGCGATTCGGTCGACCAGCGCACCACCCTCTGCATCGAGGACCCGGCGGAGAAACCATGGGCCGCGCATGACCCAGGTCGTGTGCAGGCCACGCGCCCGGAACGCCTCGGTCAACTCGTAGGAGATGTAGCTTCCACCGACGACGACCGCGTGACGGGAGCGCTCGATCTGCGCGCTGATCGCCAGGGCATCGTCGAGGGTCTGGAAGTTAAAGATATTCCGGAGCTTTGCAGCCCCCGGGAGCGGATTCGCGCGGCCGCCGGTCGCAATAAGCAGGACATCGTACGGCAGGACCTTGCCTGAGGCAAGGTGGACCTCCCGCTCAGCAACGCAGACGCGGACCGCCGTCTCCTCGCGCAGGAGCTGAATCGCTCGCTCCTCGTGCCAGGCGAGGCTCCGGATCATCACCTTCTGCTGGGTAACCTTCTGCTTCAGAAATGGCGGCAGGGCAATGCGGTTATAGAGGGGGTACGGCTCGTTCGTCACCAGGGTGATCTGCGCGGACGGATCTCCCTTCCGGATCTGCTCCGCCGCAGTCGTGCCAGCAATGCCGTTGCCGATGATGACGAACCGGCGACTGACGCTGTCGGTTAGTGCGGCCATAGGGCCTCCACTGTCCGCACGGGGCGGCACGGCGGAAGGGCCGATGCCCGCAAGGTCAGGGGAATCACCAAACGTGCGCTCCTTTGTTATCTCGGTCTGAGTAGAGATGGCAAGAAATTATATCGGGAATACCAGGAAGCGTGCGCGGCAGCCAGAGCACACAGTAGCAAGGGAATGGTGGAGAGGAAAGCGACGCGGATGGGCAAAGAACATGGAGCCAAAAGGAGATAGAGGATTCCTCTGCACCCGCTCGCGCGCTCCTCGCTTCAGGGTGCAGCGCTCGTGCCAGATCCCACCAAAGCGCCGGAAGCCCCGGCCGCGGAGATGAGGCACGGGCACATGGTCGGGGCGCCCAGATTTGAACTGGGGACCTCGTGGTCCCAAACCACGCGCGCTGACCAGACTGCGCCACGCCCCGTTGATGCTCACCGCGCTTTTTCATTCTACCCGAGCCGGGGCCGGCCGTCAAAGCAGACAGCGGATCAGCAGGCGAGACGCTCCGGTCAGAACACCCGCCGGATTGGAGCATCGGCGGCCTGGGGGATCGCGACGCGGATGACCTCTGCTTCCTGATCACGCAGGTACAGGTAGAGCTGGGCGAAGAACTCGATTGCCGGCAGGGGATAGGTCGGCTGGATGCACAGGTAGCCGCGCGCCGGCCACGGGATCAGGCGAGCGTCGTCCGGGCGATCCCAGCGTAGCTCGATCCGCCGCCCGACGCGCAAGCGGTAGGTGAGGCCGGGGATGTGAGGCGAGCGCAGATCAAGGTAGCCCTGCGCACAGAACTGGCGCCACAGCGCATCCCCGAGAGTCCGCCGTGCGATCTCGGCTCCCCGGGCCCGGATCGCCGCAAGATCCCCCTCGGGCGGTGCGGCCTGCCACCAGCGAACGAGCCAGGGACGTTCGACCATCGGCTGATCGGGTGCACAGACGCGGGATCGCGGCGAGATCGGCCATCGGCAGGCAATCCGAAGCGGGAGAACGAGCCGTTGCCAGCCAAGCTCCAGAAGTCGAGCAAGACGCTCCTTGCCGGGAAGCCGATTGGCCCACCCCGATGTCGCCGCGCGCATCCCCATTCGGGGCTGTTCGGGAGACCGCACCCTCGCGCCCACCGCTCGCGGTATAGCCTTGTCCCATCCTGCTCATCGTATGCTATTTCGTGTCCACGTCAAGCCCTTGAGGCAAGGACGAGCCAGTCAGTAGTTGGGACCAAGGCTACGCCAGTCATCCATGGTCAATCCGTGTGGATCATAGACGACCTGACCGGCTCGGATGGTGAGCATGCACTCGAGCTTCTGGTGTCCGATCATCTTTCCCCGTCCGCAGTCCCAGTAGCCGAATCGTCCGTGTTGAAGACGGATGACCGCGACATCCGCCTCCGCCCCCTCGCTCAGCGTCCCAAGCTCCGGACGGCCGATCGCCCGGGCCGGCGCTACCGTGGATCGGTAGATCAGGTCCGCGAGCGGGATGCCGAGATTGAGCATCTTGGAGACGGTATGGAGCATGGTAAAAACCGGTCCGTTCACGTTGCCCGTATGCTGATCGGTGCTGATCGTGTCTGGGAAGTAGCCCTGCTCGATGCAGGGAACGGCAAGGCGGTACCAGAAGCTTCCGGCCCCGTGCCCGAGATCGAGAATCACCCCGCGCCGACGAGCCTCCCAGATGTAGTCGTAGACTTTGCCGTTCTCGTCGATCGAGGGGATGTGACGGGCATAGATGTGGGTGTGAATGTCTCCCGGGCGCATCTTCTTCAGGAGAAGATCCGCATAGCTCCGCTCCGGCCGGGGAGCGAAGTCGAACATGACCGGCAGTCCTGCCATCTCGCCCGCCGCGATCGCCCGATCCACGGCCGTCCAGCCCGGCTGCATGTAGTGAGCGGTCTTGATGCCCACAACGACATCGGCATGGCGCCGCGCCATCTCGGCAGCCGGGGCGGGCTCCATCTGCCAGGGGTCCTGCTCGTTAGCCGGAATCTCCATGCCGGTCGAGACGATGTTGACGTAGGCAAGGACGCGGCACTTCACCCGATCGATTACCTCACGCCGGAACCGCTCGAAGTTTCTCCAGCCGGCGGTACCGGTGTCCACGGCAGTCGTGACCGCGCCGGGAAAGGCGTGGTCATCCGGGCTGACCCCGAGCCGCGGACAGGTGGCAAAGTAGTGCACGTGAATATCGATGAGCCCCGGCACGACATAGCAGTCGCTCACATCTACGACCCGCGCTGCCCGGCTGGTCGAAATGCCACGGGCAACCCGGGCGATCCGGCCATTCGCAATCGCGACGTCGGCAGGCTCGTCGCGGTGATTGGCCGGATCGATCACGTGGCCGCCCTGGAGGACGAGGTCGTATCGGTCGCTGACTGCGGCGCTGGTGCTTTCCATCGCTCTGACCCCTCCAGAATCTCGCGTCGGAAGGCTACCAGCCGCTGCGGGGGCCGGTCAAGCAGGGCCTGCGGCCTGGCCGCGGTGTGCCTCTAGCGGCGCCAGCGCTCCTCATCTGGCTCGCGCTGGCCAGTGCCCCAGGGGCCGTGAAGGATCGCGATGGCGGCGGCCCCGGCGATCACGTTGAGGAAGGCGATCGTGGGAAGGCCGGCCGCGACGAGCACATCGGCGAGCCCGACGAAGAGGCCAATGAGCAGGCTCACGAAGACGACGCGGGTTCGGCCGGGCGCGGGCGGGTCACTACGGGACGGGTCAGCGGCCGCCCCGGCCCGGGTGAGAGCAAGGGCGACAAGGGCAGTGGAGAACAGGAAAGCCGCCGTGACACCGCTGATGCCAGTGATCAGGTCCACGCTCTACTCCCCTACACATTGCGTGCCGTGCGGCGGTACGCAACTTGCCACGGTGCCCTATCCCGCATCCCG
>DATGMJ010000055.1:0-11368 GCA_035293685.1 Chloroflexota bacterium
AAGATGCGCTCGCGGCTCACCTGCCGCAGAAGCTCGGCGCAGGTGGGGATCGCGCTGCGGGTGCGGGCCTCAAGGGTGAAGTCGAACTGGGCCACGAAGCGCACCGCGCGCATGATGCGCAGCGGATCCTCGCGGAATCGCTCGATGGGATCGCCGACCGCTCGGATCAGGCGTTGCTGGAGATCGTGTTGGCCGCCGAAAGGATCGATGAGCGCGCCAGTCAGGACGTCGCGAGCGATCGCGTTGATCGTGAAATCACGGCGCGCGAGGTCCTCCACGAGCGAACGGCCGTAGCGAACCTCTGGCTTGCGTGAACCGGGCTGATAGCTCTCGCTTCGAAAGGTGGTGATCTCGACGACAATCGCGTCAAAGGTGGCGCCAATGGTGCCGAACTTCTCCCCGACAGCATAGAGGGCGGTCGGATGCGCCCGGCTCAGGATCTGGCGCGTCTGCTCCGGAAGGGCATCCGTCGCGAAGTCGAGGTCGTGGGTCTCCCGTCCCAGGAGCATATCGCGCACGGAGCCGCCGACGAGGAGAAGCTGGAAACCGTGGTCGCGGAAGAGGAGGGCAAGGCGCGTCGCCAGCGCCTCCTCGGCGTGCATCAGGGTCTTGGGGGTATCCTTTCCGGGCGTGTCCATATCGCCTTCTATCTTACCAGACAGCGCGGCGGACTGCGGTAGGCTGCCTACCTATCGTATGGAAGGCGGCATTGTGCGATCGCGATCCCTTCCCGGCGCGCGTCTTACGGGAGTGCAGAACCGGCGAATCAGTGTTGATGACAGATCATTCTCGCGGAGGATGAGAAATGCTTGACCGTGAACGCGTGCGCGAGCTTCTCGGGCGATTGGACTGGTCACGCGGCATGACGCGCGACGACCTTCTGCGTGCACTGCTTGATGCTAACATCGGCCTCCCGAATGAGCTGATCAGTGCCCTTCCTCCGACAGAGCGATTCGCCAGTCCGGATGATCTGCTGGGGCGTGTTCCCGACACGGTCTGGACGATCCACCGGGAACGGGAAGAGCGCGCTCGTGGTTGGATTCGCCCCCCTGAGGCAGCTGAGCGGGCGCACTGAGGACGGCCTGGTCGGTTGGTGAGGGTGCTGATCGTGGTAAAATCATAGCTCATGGTAGCAGGGCAGGGGTTGGCGACCGATGGGAAACATGGCCGATCACGCGATGATCTCTCGAAGCCGGGCGTCATTGTGACCACGGTCGGCGGTATCGTGATCGGCCTGGCGCTGGTATTCGCCTTCTTGAACGGCTACAATGCCAGCGGAAGCCTGGTCGCTACCCTGATCTCGACCGGCGTCGTCGGTCCGCGGCGGGCGCTCCTGCTGGCCGCGGCTGGCAACCTCGTCGGCCCGTTCCTGTTCGGCGTTGCCGTGGCCGTGGTGGTCGGCACCGGCCTCGTTGACCCGAGCGGGATCACACTGGCCAGCCTTGCCGCGGCGGTTATCGCTGCGCTTGCCTGGAACGCCCTGGCCTCGCTGTTGGGGATTCCTTCCAGCTCGTCGCACGCATTGCTGGGAGGGCTGATCGGCGGTGGAATTGGAGCGGCCGGTCCGGCGGTGGTGCAGGTGCGCGGCCTCGGGATCCTGGCGCTGGCGCTCTTGCTTGCGCCGTTGATCGCGGCACTCGCCGGTTGGCTGCTCATGCGGCTGACCCTCGCGCTGACCCAGGGAATGACGCCCCGGGTCAACGAGTTCTTCCGACGCGGACAGTTGATCACGGCCTTCCTGCTGGCCCTGAGTAACGGGACCAGCTCCGGTCAGAAGACGATGGGGATTATCGCGCTCGTGCTCTTGCGGGCGGGATGGACGCGGACCTTCGTCGTCCCGAACTGGGTCATCCTAGTCTCGGCCCTCGCGCTGGCGCTTGGGGTAGGTCTCGGGGGCTGGCGGGTCATCCGGACCGTCGGGGCCCGCTTCTACCGCCTGCGGCCGGTCCACGGCTTTGTTGCCCAGGTAACCGCGACAGTCATCGTCCTGGGGGCGACCGTCCTTGGCGGACCGGTCAGCCTGAATCAGATCGCGAGCGCGGCCTTGATCGGGGTCGGGGCCTCGGAGCGCCTGACAAAGGTACGTTGGGAGGTCGCCGAGCAGATCGCCCTGGCCTGGCTGATCACCCTGCCAGCGACCGCGGTGGTGGCGCTGATCGTCTATCCCCTCATGTTTTTCCTGATCGGTTGAGACGGATCCAATGTTCAATTCGCTGTTTCATCGCAAGAGACCGGATTTCCTGAAGATGCTTCTCGACCAGGCACGCCTGACCCGCGAGGGCCTCCAGGCCTTCGAGAGCTATGCCCGCACCGGGAACGAGGCCGACGCGGCCAGGGTGACTCAGCTCGAGCAGGAAGAGGACGAGCTCCGGCGCATCCTGATCGATGATCTAAACCGATCGTTTGTTACACCTTTCGATCGGGAGGATATCTTCGCTCTCAGTCGGGCTGTTGATGATATGCTCGACTACGCCTACACGTCGATCGACGAGATGCAGATCCTGGCGGTCAAGCCGAATGAGTACGTAGCGCGCCTCGCCTCGATTTTGCGCGAGGCGGCGGACGAGATCTACCTGGCAATTCAAAACATCCGGGATCACCCGAACGTGGCAAATGACCACGCAGTACGAGCCAAGACCCTCGAGAACGTGGCCGAGTCGGTGTACCGCGAGGCGGTTACCCATCTCTTTGACTGTGTTCGCGCTCTCGAGGATGTCGTTCACGTGCTCAAGATGCGTGAGGTCTACCGCCACCTGAGTAACGCGGCGGACCGGGGTGATGCGGCGGCGAACATCATCGGCGATATCGTCGTGAAGATGGGGTGATGCTCAGGGGGTTGCCACCCGTACCTGGTTGACGACGCGGTTGACCCCCTGGACTTGCGCGGCCACCTGCTCGGCGCGCTCCTTCAGATCAGTGGTTGGGACCATCCCCCGCAAATAGACAACCCGGTTCGCGGTGGTGATTTCGAAGGAGTCCACCGAAAGGATCGGATCGAGAAAGAAGGCCTGCTTGACGGCCTGGGTGACCTGCTCATCGTTCTCGGGCGGAAGGGGAATGCCGCCGCCCGAGGACGAGTCCCCCGCACCGACCCCTGCCTCGGGGGGGATTTGACACGGTTCCATTAACCATCATCCTCTCTGCGAATCTCCCCTGGCGGCCATAGTAGCAACCCGCATGCCGGGTCGGCGGAGCAGTCCGGAACGGTTCTTGCCTGGTTCGGGCCGATGGGGACCGGCGGTCAGCATTACAGAACCGATTCGCAGTGGATCTCGAGGTTTTCCGCAGGCAATCCCACCGACGGCTGCATTGGCGCGGCGCGGTCGGATATCCAGCCCAAGCGAGGACGGACGCGCCGGGTTATCCTGCCGGGCGGTCCCATTGGTGGCAGTCGTGGTGTTCCCCCGTCTGAGCCGTTTGAATCGGAGATGGGAGAGTGGGTCGGCTGAGTCGCCGCGCGTCTGCTGTGCCTGAAGAGGCACGGTCGCTTGCCGCCCGGATCAGGGCCCGACTGACGGTGGATCCGCGCTTCGATCTGCGGGCGATGCGCGTGCGAGTACGAGCGCACGATGATTGGGTTGG
Organism: Chloroflexota bacterium; assembly: GCA_035293685.1. Taxonomy (GTDB): domain Bacteria; phylum Chloroflexota; class UBA6077; order FW602-bin22; family CADDYW01; genus JADGGD01. Next base: position 3,583 of record DATGMJ010000055.1, read on the forward strand.
TCTGACCGGCTGGGTGAACCGGCTGGCCGAGAAACGATGGATCGAGGCCGACGTGGCAGATATCGTGGGAGCAGGACGGATGCGGAGTTGTCTCGTTGTCGGACCGCCCGGGATGCGGCCGGATCAGGAGATCAGCGCGGCCGTGCGCGATGCCCTTGCTGAGGACCGATCGATCGATGCGACGGCGATACGCGTGAAGACCGTGAATGGGATTGTTCGGCTAGACGGCATTGTTGGTACGCTTCTCCAGCGCAAGTTTGCTGGGGCGCTCTGCTGGTGGATTCGTGGGGTGCGCGAGGTGAGCAATCATCTATCGGTCCTGTATCCGGAGCCTGAGAATGATGAACTCCTGGGTGAGGTTATCCAGGCGGTCATGGAGAAGGATCCGCTGGTCGATCGGTCAGAGATCCTCGTGCTCGTGCACGATGGTGTGGTGACGCTTGCCGGGACGGTCGGGGGAAAGGATGCGCGCGTGGCGGCCGAGGACGACGCGTGGATCGTAGAAGGGGTTCGCGCGGTAGCCAATGAAATTGAAGTCGTGCCGGGGGGACGGATTGATGGCCTCGGGGGCTGAACGAGAAAGGGAGCAATGCGCATCGCTGTCGTGAGCCCGATCTGGGAGCGCGTACCGCCGCCAGCTTACGGCGGAATCGAGGCTGTTGTCAGTCTCCTTGTCGATGGACTAGTCCATCGTGGACATGAGGTCACCCTGTACGCGACCGGCGACTCGGTAACCACGGCACGCCTCCGTTCCGTCTGTCCGGTCCCGCTCCGGGCGGCAAATGTGACCAATCCCCTGCCGATCCAGCTTGCGCATGTCGCTGCGGTACTCGCCGAAGCCGACGGTTTTGAGGTGGTGCACAATCACTGCGGCGAGCTTCTCATGCCGTTCAGCCAGCTCCTCCGCCCGCCGATGCTCACGACAGTCCACGGCCCCATGGAGCCGGACTGTGCGATTGTCTGGCGTACCTACCGGGGGTATTACAACACGATCAGCAACGCGGCGCGCGATGGATTCCCGCCCGATCGGTTCCTGGGGGTCGTCTACAACGGGATCGAGGTGGAGAGCTTCCCGTTCTCGGCGACGAAAGACGATTATCTCCTGTTTCTCGGGCGGATCAGTGCGGAGAAGGGCACCCACGTTGCGATCCAGGCTGCGCTCCGTCTCGATCAGCGCTTGATCGTCGCAGGGAAGGTTGATCGGGCGGATCAGGACTACTTTACGCGCGAGGTTGCCCCCCTGCTTACGGACCCGCGGATCACCTTCCTTGGGGAGGCGGATGCCCAGCAAAAGCGCCAGCTCTTCGCGCGAGCCCGGTGTTTACTGCATCCGGTCGGCTGGCCGGAGCCATTCGGGCTGGTGATGGCAGAGGCCATGGCCTGCGGCACGCCGGTGATCGCCTTTCGACGCGGATCGATTCCGGAGGTTGTCTTGGACGGCGAGACCGGCTTTGTCGTTGACTCGCTGGAGGAGATGGTCGAAGCCGTCCGGCACTGTCACGAGATCAATCCTTACCGATGCCGCCAGTGGGTTCAGGAGCGGTTCTCGGTGGATCAGATGGTCAGGGGATATGAGCGGATCTACCAGCAGATCCTAGCTGGGGGAGCGGTCCAGTCGTCAGGGCATTCTCCTGAGGGGGAAAGCTAACCCATCGACTGGACCGCGGTGCGAAGCAGCTCAGCCGCGAGAGCGGCAGGAGCAGCGCGCCTGGGGGCGGCGCGAGATCAGGAGCGGTTAGCCTGGCGCTTCGCGGTTGAGGCCGCCTCGTGTACCTTCTCCTTCGCCGTGCCGGCGGCCTGCTTGGCCTTGCCTTTGGCTTCCTCGGCCGTGCCTCGGGCCACCAGAGACTCACGGCCGGTCACCGTGCCGACTTCCTTCTCGACCTTCCCCTTGATCTCTTCGGCCTTACCAGCAGCTTTCTCTGTGCTCATCCCCATCCTCCATGCGTGAGAAGTCTTCCCAAAGGCGCTCACCCAGCGCGATGAGCGCCGCCAGAGCACTGGTCTCGGCCAGACTGGCTGGTCGAGCGTCTGCATGTAAAAAGCGGTCGGACCATGGAGCCTGCAGGATCCGTACCGCAGACCGAAAGAACCGTATATGGGCATAACATTGTTGACACGAATCTTCCTGCCGCTATAATGGCTTCCAACCGAACGGTCGACATCCCTTCCGGACTAAACTGCACGGCCGCCGGATGCGAAGGTCTCGATGGGGTGTCGAAGCAGGCGCGTGGGAAAGCATGAGCAGTATCGCCGCCGTATCGGTTCGTCGAAGAGCCGGCCTTGCCCGCCGTGAGGCGGTGGATGGATTCCTGTTCATTGCGCCCTGGCTGCTGGGCTTTGTCCTCTGGGTGGCCGGGCCGATGTTGTTCTCGCTGATCCTTATCTTCATGAACTGGTCTCTTCTGACCCCGCCGTCGTTTGCAGGGCTGGAGAATTTCCGCACGCTTCTCTCAGATGAGCTGATCCCCGTATCGCTCTACAACACCGCCTATTACACGTTCATCTTCGTACCGCTCCATGTTCTCCTGGCTTTGCTGGCGGCTCTTGCCTTGAACCTCCGGATCCGTGCGGTAGGAGTGTTCCGAACCGTGTACTATCTGCCGTCGATTACGCCGACGGTCGCATCGGCCATGCTGTGGCTGTGGGTGTTCAATCCGGACTTCGGCCTGGTGAACTTGCTCCTGCGACGGCTGCAGATCCCGTCTCCCCAGTGGTTCGTCGATCCTGTCTGGGCAAAGCCGGCCCTCATCATTATGGGGCTCTGGTCGCTTGGAAGCGCAATGGTCATCTTTCTCGCCGGACTCCAGAATATCCCGACAGAACTGTATGAGGCGGCCAGCATTGACGGGGCGGGTACGTGGGCGCGCTTCTGGAATGTTACGCTCCCTCTTCTCTCGCCGGTGATTTTCTTCAATTTGGTCGTTGGGATTATCGGCTCATTCCAGGTCTTCACCACGGTCTTTATTGTCAGCAATGGCCAGGGAGGGCCGAGCAATGCGACCCTCTTCCTGGTTCTGTACCTGTATCAGAATGGCTTCGTGTTCTTCAAGATGGGGTATGCTTCGTTGATCGCTTGGATGCTCTTCGCCATCGTTCTCATCTTCACTGGCATCCAGTTTCTCGTGGCTCGGAAGTGGGTCCATTATGAGGGGGGATTGTAAGAAGGCGGAATGGGAGAGGCGGTATCGGCACGAACGGCTGCGACGGCCCGGGTGACCCCCGGTTTGACCGATTTGACGCATGGTGTCCGAACTCTCGGGAAGGGCATCCTGTACTTCTGCCTGATCGCTTTTGGCTTGACTTTTATCCTGCCTTACTTCTGGATGGTCAGTACGTCGCTGAAGCAAACGGGCTACGAATTCCAGTATCCGCCGGTCTGGATCCCCAATCCGGTGGTCTGGCGCAATTACGTGGACACGTGGAACCTACTGCCGTTTGCCCTGTGGTTTTGGAACACTATCGTGATCGTCGTGCTGAGCATGGCCGGGGCCATCCTGACCGCATCGATGGCAGGATTCGGGTTTGCACGGCTCCGATTCCCTGGACGAGGTCTTTTGTTCACGCTCTGCCTGTCGACGATGATGCTGCCGAGTATCGTCACCCTGATCCCAAAGTTCATTCTTTTTACCGCGCTGGGCTGGGTTAATACAAATCTTCCGCTCTGGGTACCGTCCTGGTTCGGAGGCGATGCCTTCTTCATCTTCCTCTGCCGCCAGTTTTTCCTGGGTATCCCGCGCGAGCTTGATGAGGCCGCGCGTATTGATGGAGCCTCATCCTGGCGCATCTACGCGCAGATCGTTCTGCCGCTCTCCCGGCCGGTACTGGCGACCATGGCGGTCTTCGCGTTCCAGGGGAGCTGGAATGACTTCCTCGGGCCTCTCATCTATCTGCCCGATCGTGAGAAGATGACCCTGGCAGTTGGATTAAACACCATGCTGGGGATGTATCAGACGAATTGGAACTACCTTATGGCGGCATCGACGTTGATGACGCTACCGATTGTCGTCCTCTTCTTTCTTGCTCAGCGCCACTTCGTTCGGGGTATCGCGACGACCGGTCTGGCCGGTCGATGACATCGTCATCATTCGTAGATATCTCGGTCAAGGAGGAGAGGTGGTATGAAGCGATCTGAACAGTTCACACGGCGGCGTTTTATTGGCGGTGTGATTCTGACAACCGTGACTGGCGTTTTGACCGCAAGCTGTGCGAGCTCAGCACCCGCGACGCCTTCAGGTGCGGCGGCTGGAAATCAGGCGACTTCAGTGACTAGTCCTTCCCCAACCTCGGTTCCCCAGGCGGCGGCTAATCCACCGACGACCGGGATGGTCGAGCTTGTGGAGAGTTCGTGGGCAACAGATACCTACGGCATGTCGCGCGAGCAGGAGCGCCTGGATCTCTTTCACAAGACCTACCCGAATTCGAAGATCACAGTTAAGCTGCGTAATGTTGCGTCCTCGGGATATCGCCAGCAGGTTCTCACCCAGCTTGCGGGCGGGGTCGGCCCGGATGTCTTTCGTCTGGGCTGGGCGGATGTGTTCCCGTTCAAGGAACAGGGCCAGATCCCTGCTCTTGACGATAAATTCAAGTCGTTGGGAAAGGATGACTGGCTCTCCAATCCGGATACTAAGACCGATATCTTTGACGGGGCCCGCTACGCGGGCAAGCTCTATGGCCTGCCAATGGGCGGCGATATGAGCAATGTCGAGGTCAATCTGACGCTCTTCAAAGAGGCGGGGGTCAAGATGCCTCCGACGACCTACGACGAGTCCAACTGGAGCTTCGATGACATGCTCGAGCTTGCCAAGAGCCTGACGAAGCGGAATCCCGACGGTACGCCAATCCAAATGGGGATTGGCGTTGATGCAGGGATGAATGGGAGTGGCAATCCAGTGAGCCTCGTCGAGACATGGGGAGGCCAGACCCTTAGCGAGGACTGGTCCAAGTTCCTCTGGGCGCAGGATCCGGGGCCCGAGGCCTGGCAGTGGAATGCCGATCTGGTGTGGAAGTGGAAGGTCGCCGCGTCCCAGGCTGAGGCGCAGGGCGGTGCATTTAGCTACAACAATGGGAAGCTTGCTATCTTCCCGCACTATGTATCCCAGCTCAGCTATCACACCCAGGATGTCAAAGATAAGTTCGACTGGGACCAGGCCCCGTGGCCGAAGCAGGGCAACAATCCGGTGAAGGTCATGTTCTGGTACAGCGCCTGGGTGATGAACGCGAAAAGTAAACATCCGGACGAGGCGTTCCAGCTTTTGCAATTCCTGGCAGGGCCCATCGGAACGATCCCCGGCGTTGAACTCGGCTGGGAGCTCCCGCTGTTCAAAAGCCTCGACTCGCGATACAACAGTCGCATCGCGGCGCTCAACAAGAATATCAAGCCCGCGATCGACGGCTTCAACCACCGCATTACCCGCCACTACTATCACCAGCCGCGCTGGCAGGAGGCATCGACGAAGTATATTGGCCCGGCCCTCGATGACATCTTTGCGCGGAAGAAGACCGCTGCGGAAGCACTGCGGGAGATCACGCCGAAGGTCAACGCGCTCCTTGAGGAGGGGGCGAAGTTGATGGGGACGATCTGATCATTATCCCGTCCCCACCGTGGCGACAGCTCCGGTCGGCGCTGTGCGTTAGCGCGGCTGGCGGATCAGAAGGCGCGTGCGGCGGCCTCGTAGATGGCCGCCGCGGCTACGACCTCGTCCAGCGGAACGAACTCATCGGCGGTGTGGGCCCGGGCGACGTCGCCCGGGCCAAATACGACGCAGGTGATGCCAGCCGCGGCAAACTTGCTGGCGTTGGTGCCGTACGGCACGCCTGTGATCTTTGCTTCCCCCCGAACGGTCCCACAGGCAACCTCCAGGGCCCGGACGATCGGGGCGCTGGCCGGTGTCTCCAGGCCGGCTACATCGGCGAAAGGCTCCTCCCGGCGGACGCGGAGGCCCGGCTGCCTCTGGCAGATCTCCGCAATGACCGCGTCGAACTCGGCAAGCGCGTCGGTGCTCCGCTCACTGGGCAGGAGACGGCGATCGATCTCGATTGTGCACGAGTCCGGCACGATATTGACCGAGCTCCCGCCGGTGATCTTCCCCACGCTCCAGGTCGCCGGCCCCACGAGGGGATGAACGCGCTGGCGGTAGCGCGGTTCCAACTCAGCCCGGAGGAGGCGGATAAGATCGGCCATCTGGTAGATCGCGTTGTCGCCCAGTCCAGGATCCGAGCTGTGCGCGGCTCGCCCGAGCGTGTGCAGGCGCCAGCGAACGAATCCCTTGTGCGCTACCACGATCTCGAGACGCGTGGGCTCGCCAACGATAGCCGCGTCCACATGCACGCCGGATCGGGCGAACGCCTCGGCACCGCGCATCAGATACTCCTCATCGACCGATCCCAGGAAGAGGACATTGCAGCCCAGGCCGGCGGGGTTGCGGGCGAGTGCGGCCAGCGCAGTGAGCATCGCCGCCAGTGATGCCTTGGTATCGCAGGCGCCTCGCCCGGTCAGAACGCCGTCGCGGATAGTCGGCTGAAGCCCGGCCGGTCCCATCTGGTCGAGACTGACGGTATCCAGGTGGCTGTCGAAGAGGAGGGTGCGCGTCGCGCCCGGAACGATGAGTTCGGCGGTAACGTTCGGCCGTCCGGGCAGAATCTCCTGGCGGCGGACCGGTAGGCCGAGTCCGGCGCAGTAGTCAGCGACATACGATGCGATCTCGGCCTCGCCGCGCCCGCCAGGAAAATACGGGTTCACGCTGTCGATCGCGACGAGGTCGCGCAGGAGCTGGACAAGGGCATCGCGCCGCGGCGCCACGGCGGCATCCGCATCCATGGGCTTCTCCCCCTCCGTCGGCAGGTTCGAGACGATTCTGTCGTGATCGCCGGGCAGTGTCAACCAGGACGCGGCTCGGTCGGGTACTCCAGAGCCTCCCAGCGGGTGAAGCCGCCCTCCAGGATGGCAACGCGCCGGAACCCGTGGCTGGCCAGGAACCGTGCGGCAGACAGCGTCGCGCGGTCCGGCGGGCCCTCGCCGACGACAACAACCCGCCGGTGGCGCGGGAGCCGCGCGTATCGCTGGCCGATCTCCTCTGGCGCAATGCAGATCGCGCCCAGGATGGTTAGCGGACTGCTGAAAAAGGCCTCTGGTGGTCGGATATCGATAATCATCACTTCCTGATGGGCATCGAGAAGTGCCCGGAGCTCCTCAGCCGAGATCCGGATAATGCCATTCGCCCGGGTGATCATCGTGTGCTCCACTTCGAGGAGGGATCATGCTCCTGATCTCTGCCGCGCCGTCGGGCTTCGAGACAGACCTGCCCCCGGCAGCAGAGGTACGGGCCGCCGACGCGGCGGCCCGATCCGTGCGCCCATTGCCGGCAGGGACGGCCTCTCGCAAGGGCGGTGCCGCCCTTCCTCACTTGTTATGATTGAGGGAGGAGAGGAGATGACGAGGGGGCGGCACGGGAGCGGATGCCTGCTTACCAATTCCTATACCGTATCCTAGCCGGAAAGGCAGGAGATAGACTACCCGTCCTGGCGATGTCGCCCTGCTCCCGAGGCTTCTAGACTGTGGGCACCGGTGCCGGCGCGGGCACTGGTCACGGTGATAGGCCAGAGGTACGAGAGGGAGAGTTATGATGTACCCTGGAGTGGGCGGGCACGTCTGGCGTCACGTCCACGGTGATGACCAGCCTCGTGAGTTGCGGATTAGCCGGTCGCTGTTGAGGCGGGTCGGGACGTATGCCTGGCCCTATCGGTTTCGGATCCTCCTCATGCTGGCCACGATTCTGGTGACGAC
>DATGMJ010000056.1:0-12663 GCA_035293685.1 Chloroflexota bacterium
CCCGGACGGCTCCGAGGCGGAGATGTGCGGGAATGGCATTCGCTGTTTCGCCAAGTACCTGTACGATCAGGGGATCACACGGCGGACAGATATGACCGTGGAGACCGCAGCGGGCATCAAGCGGCTGGAGATCGAGGTTCACCACGGCCACGCCGAACGGGTCACGGTTGACATGGGAGCACCAGTCTTCGAGCCAGCGAGCATACCGGTTGACACGGATCGGCCCGCGGCCATTGACCTGCCGCTCATGGTGGATGGCCGCGCGCTCTCTCTGACCGCGGTTTCCATGGGAAATCCGCACGCTGTCCATTTTCTGGATGAAGCGGTCTCCGCATTTCCCCTTGAGCGGATCGGACCGCTGGTCGAGCGGGATCCCCTCTTTCCCCGGCGGGTCAACTTCGAGATCGCGCGCATACGGGGTTCGAGCGAGGTCGACGTGCGGGTCTGGGAGCGTGGGGCAGGCCTGACCCTGGCCTGCGGCACCGGCGCGTGTGCGGTCTTTGCCGCGGCGCGGCGGAAGGGATTGGTCGAGAACCGAGCTTGCCTGCACTTGCCGGGGGGTGATCTCGATCTGCGCGAGGGACCCAACGGACACATTCTCATGGCTGGACCAGCTGTGCTGGTCTTCACCGGGGACTGGCCAGAGGCGGCCGATGCCTGAGGCACTGCGGCCGCCCGATTCGCACCCTCATGTCGAACAATCGCACCATTATGAGACTGGATGATCCGACACCAATGAGGAGGCAGATCACGAAAGAGGTGCAACGGGGGGACAGCCGCCAGACGATCGCGACCCGCCCCATGCCGCCGCGGGCTATCCTCGTCGGTGTGGAGGTCGACACGGCCCCCTCACTCTGGTCCATCGAGGACTCGCTTGACGAGCTCCAGCAGCTGGCCCAGACAGCAGGGTTCGAGGTCGTCGGATGCGCTCGACAGCGGCTGCGGAGCCCGCATCCGGCAACCCTGATCGGTCGCGGCAAGGTCGAGGAGATTCGTGCGCTGGCCGCGGATAGCCGTGCTGATCTCGTCATCTTCGACGATGAGCTCTCGCCGGGGCAGCAGCGGAATCTCGAGGAAGCGCTGAAGGTCGCAGTCATCGACCGATCCCAGGTTATCCTGGATGTCTTTGCTGACCGCGCCCGCACGCGTGAGGGACAACTTCAGGTGGAGCTCGCCTCGTACGAATATCTGCTCCCTCGACTGACCGGTGCCTGGACCCACCTGTCGCGGCAGTATGGCCGCGGCGGAACACGCGGCGGCCCCGGCGAGACCCAGCTTGAGATGGACCGCCGCCAGGTGCGCCAGCGGATTCGGGATCTGAAGCGGCAGATCGAGCGCGTTCGGGGCCAGCGCGAGCTCCACCGCGCGCGACGGCGGGAGCGCGGCCTGCAGGTGGTTGCCCTGATCGGCTACACCAACGCGGGGAAATCCACCCTGTTCAATGCCCTCGTCCACGCGGGCGTACCCGCTCACGATCGGCCATTCGATACCCTGGATCCGACTGTCCGTCGTCTCCTCCTGCCGTCCGGCCGGGTCGTCCTCTTGAGTGATACCGTCGGCTTTATCCAGAAGCTACCGGTCGCTCTGGTCGCGGCGTTCCGTGCAACCCTCGAGGAGCTCGAATCGGCCGATGTCCTCGTGCACGTGCTCGACGTCTCGCACCCGCGCGGTTACGAACAGGGCCAGGAGGTCGGCAAGATCCTGGCCGATCTCGGGCTCGCCACCAAACCGCTCGTCACCGCGCTGAATAAGATCGACCGTCTGGCCGGCACCAGCGAGGGCAATGGTTCTCCCACCGGTGAGGTAGGCATGATGCTTAGTGCGCTGGCTACCCACTACCCGCGTGCCGTACCGATCTCGGCGGCCCGACGATGGGGCCTCGACCGACTGACCGCAGCGATCGAAGCGGCACTTGATGACGGCAATTTATAAGATTGCTAATTTAAAAAACTTGAAAGTCTTGACAATGACGACCGCGGTTGGTACACTGACCAGCGAGTGAGCGCTCGCGTCTTCCGTGACGCAAGCGGTCTCCGCGGAGGAGAGGCCGGCGCTCGTCGTACGGAGGTAAGGGCCAATGCTACTCGTTGGCGATGTGAAGTGCTATTACTGCGGGTTCGTCTCAGGGGAGCTGGTCAGCTCGCCGGAGCAGTCCCTCAGGAATGGCAAGTTCCGTCCGGCGCCGGGGGTCCAGCTAGATCAGATGGCCGGTGGTCGGCTCCGGTGCGCACGCTGCGGCGGACCCGTCTATATTGACGATATCCGCTATGAGAAGCCGCGCCAGCCGATCGGAACCTTCGAGCGAGAGCGGCCGGGTCGGCCACGCCGCTCCCGCACGCGCTCGGCCGATGAAGTCGAGACCGTGACGACCTGACCACGGATAGAGGGAGAGCGGCGGAGATCATTGACGCCGCCTCTCTCCCTTTGATAGCATTCACTATACCAGGCAGTGCTATGAACTGCCCGGTGGTGAGTGTGTGCACAGGTGTGAAACTTCGACGAATCCGGGGCGGTCAAGCGTGCAACCAACGCGACGTGCTATCCTGGATCTCCTGAAACGCCACGGCCGAGCAACCCTTGATCAGCTGGCGCGGGAGATCGGGGTCGTACCCATGACTATCCGTGCTCATCTTGCGATCCTCGAGCGAGATGGGCTCGTCGAATACCATCAGGAGCGGGGGAAGGTCGGTCGCCCCCGCTTCGTTTATTGTCTGACCCAGCAGGCCCAGGAGCATTTTCCCAAGAGCTATGAGGCCCTATGCAACCGCGTCCTCGACGCCGTTACCTCTCCCAGCTGTGCCGTTGCACCGGCTGTTCTCGCCGAACGCATCGCCGAATCATGGGCCAGTGAGCGCCTCGATCGCGTCAGCGGCAAGTCCCTGCGTGAGCGGGTCCACATCGTCGCAGCGATCCGCACTGAGGAGGGAGCCATGGCCTCGGCGACCGAGACCCCCGACGGCAGCATGATCATTCAGCAGTGGCACTGCCCGGCGAGTTGCGTGGCCCGCCGCCATCCGGATGTCGTCTGTGCCGCCGAGATGAGCTACATCCAGCGCTTACTCGGCGTCCCCATCGAGCGGGTAAGCTGGCGTCTCGAAGGCGCCGATACCTGTAGCTACCGCATCCCCAGCGTTTCCGAGCCCAGCGAGCCCAGCGCGACCTGACCGCCCGTTCTCACCCCCGGCACGATTCTTCCAGCATCCCCAGGGATATGCGTGGTGATCGTGGGAACTAGATGAATCCTCTCCAGCGCCGCACCAAGATCGTCTGCACGATTGGGCCAGCCACCCAGAGCCGTGATCGACTCCGCGCCCTGATCGACGCGGGGATGAATGTTGCCCGGCTCAACTTTTCTCACGGAACTCCCGAGGAGCATCGGGCCACGCTCGAGACGATCCGCGCTCTCTCCGCCGAGACCGGCGCGAACATTGGGGTTTTGCAGGATCTGCAAGGCCCCAAGATTCGGACCGGGCCAATTGCTCACCCGCCGGTCTACCTAAGCGACGGCGCCCCCTTCACCATTACCACGCTCCCCTACCCGGGCGATAACCGCACGGTCTCGACAACCTACGAGCGGCTACCTGCGGAGGTCCGCCCCGGCGCCCGCATCCTGCTCAGCGACGGTGCGGTCGAACTGATCGTCGTCGATACCACACCGACCGCTGTTCACTGTCGGGTAGTCCGCGGGGGAAGCATCGGGAGCCACACCGGCATCAATCTCCCGGGCGTTCCCATCAGCGCCCCATCCCTCACCGAGAAGGATGAGCGGGATCTCCGCTTCGGCCTGGATATCGGCGTTGACTTCGTCGCCCTCTCGTTCGTTCGGACTGCTGACGACGTTCGGCGCGCCAAGGCGCTGATCTCCGCGGCGGGTAAAAGCACACCGGTCATCGCGAAGCTGGAAAAGCCCGAGGCGATCGACCATCTGGAGGAGATTCTGAGCATCGCAGACGGCGTCATGGTCGCCCGGGGCGATCTCGGCGTCGAGATATCGCCGGAGGAAGTGCCAGTGCTGCAGAAGCGGATCATCGCCGCGGCAAGTCGCCACGCCGTCCCCGTGATCACGGCAACGCAGATGCTCGAGTCAATGGTGCACGGCCCGCGCCCGACGCGCGCTGAGGCCTCGGATATCGCCAACGCGATCTTCGACGGCACTGATGCGGTCATGCTGTCCGCTGAGACGGCAATCGGCGAATATCCGGTGGAAGCGGTAGCGACCATGGCGCGCATCGCAACAGTCGCTGACACGAGCTTTGCCGAGTTTGGCACGCGCAGCACGCCCGAGGGCGAACCGCTGTCCTCGGCACGGGTGATTGCCGAGGCCACCAACACGGCGGCCCGTCGGCTCGGCGCCTTCGCCATCGTTGCGCGGACTTCCTCGGGCTTCACCGCCCGCCTCGTGTCGAAGTACCGGCCGCCAGCGCCAGTACTGGCCGTGACCCCAGACGCGTTGACTGCTCGTCGCCTCACGCTCCTGTGGGGCGTTTATCCGGTGGTCGTGCCCACGGTAGGTGGCTCGATCGAGGAGCTCATTCGCCTGATCGACGAGGGGCAGATCGCGCCAGACCTCCTGCCGGCGGGGGAGACAATCGTGGTGACCGCCAGCTCCCTGGGACACCTCGCCCCCGGCGCCACAAACCTGCTCCAGATTCACCGGATCAGCCGCCCCTGACGACCACCTCCGCGATCCTGACCTCACTGGCCGGGATACGCCCGTTTGCAAGGCGGGCAGTGAGACGATGCATCGTCGCCAGATCATACAGCCCGGCCACGAGATGATAGCGGCCAGGGGCAAGAGAGGACGGTAGATCAAGGGTATACCGGTCCCAGATAACATCCCCTGCCTGCCAGAGCGAGGTAGGATAGCTCCCGGCGGTGGGCTGCCGGTCAACCTGCGCCACGGTCCGCTCGGCCGGATCGCGCAGGTGCAGAAAAACAGTGTAATCGATCGGTGGGGAAGCCTCCGCAAGCCATACAAGCTCGACCGAAAGATGCTGGCCCGGAACCGCCGTCAGGGGGGCCACCACGGCCCGGACAAGCGTAATGCCGCCATCGAATACCGCCCGGCGGGTGGACGGCGGCTCTGGTAGTGCAGTGCGATCAAGCTCGAGGACCGTTAGGAGAGGGAAGCGCCCGCGCGGATCACGGACCATCTCCGTGCGCGGCGGGGCCGGCAGTTCCGCAGTGACGCGACGGATCTCCTCCTGATCATCTGATGGGAAGACGTAGCGCACATTCCGACTTCGATCGGTCGGGACAACAAGGGATACGCCAATATCGAACGTCGCGATCGGAGACGAGCGGGTAAGAAAGCGGATCGTATTATCCTGGGCATACAGCGGCGCGAGAAACACCCGGTCGGTCGCCGCCCACTGACGCAGATAGGCAGCCGAATCGGCCTTGTCGCCCATCATAAGGTGGTAAGCTTCCGGGCTCGGGCCCCAGACCAGGAAATAGTCCCGAATTGTCCAGGAGGCGGAGATCCCCAGGAGGACCAGCACGATCCCGACCCGCGCCCACCGATCGAGGGCTCCGGGCACCAGCACCACTGCCGCCGCGCCAAAGCCAACGATCACCGCCAGAGCCGGGAAGGCGCCGGTCATGCGGATATAGCCCGGTGGATTCACCGCCAGCATCGACGGTGCGGAGAATATCAGGGTCCAGCTCACGAGAAACCCTGCGACGGCCGGGCGCGGCAATCGCCCGTCGGCCGCGCCCGGTGGAGCGGTCTGCTTCAGCATCCCGGCCGCCAGGAATACCAGCCCGGCCAGGCCGAGCAAGCTCAACAACGGATCGAGCATCGGTCGTCCCGGCAGATTCTGCTCGGCGGCCGGCGTTCCAGCGATCGCGTAGGAGGCGAGTGTGGCCACGACACCGTGCGCGACCGCCCCGACTGGATCACCGTGATTATTGGCGGGATTCAGGATCGACACATCATCGGTATGACCGAGAACCTCGCCGGGATGGTCCAGCGCGTAGATACCCAGGGGGAGACTTGCCAGGGCCCAGAGCGCGAGCACAAGCCCGGTCCAGGCCATGGTGCGCCAAGATCGCTGTGCCAGTGCCATAACCAGGCCAAGGACCAGAACCGGGAGTGGGGCAACCCGGCCCGCAATGTAGGTATAGGTGTTCAGACCGCTGACGATCCCTCCCGCCGCAAGGAGGACCAGGGAGTCACGGCGAAAGCCGCGGATAACGAGCGCATAGCCGAGCGTTAGGAAGAATGGGAGAGTGATCGCCCGCAGACCGATCCGGCTGTAGTGCAGGTGCGGATAAAGGATGCCCAGCACCGTGCCCGCCGCAACGGCGATCCAGTCCGCGGCAGAGCGATCCCCCAGCCAGCCGCGCGCGATCTCTCGCGCGCAGGCGAAGGTTGTCGCGACGGTCAGCGTACCGATGACCGCTGCGGCAAGACGGATCGCGTACGGCGTCACCCCCCAGAGCGCCGCGAAGACACTCGCCCAGTAAAAGAAGAATGGCTCGCGTCCGTTATTGCGCGGGAAGTACAGCGCGTACCTCCCGTGGAGGATATCAGCGATATCGAAGAGATTCGCGGCTTCGTCGAAGAAGAGGCCGGGCGGGATCGAGTGCAGGCGCGCGAGCCGCAGTATCCCGGCCATCAGGATGATCCCGACAAAGGCAAGAGCGATACCCCGAGAGAGTGCCCTCCGTGCCGCGGTCGGCTCCCTACTTCGCGTAAGCGGCACCGGCCTCACACGCGCTGGCATAGCCCGCTCACCGGCGCACGGTCACGTGCGTGAGAAGGATTCGATCGCCCACCGAATTCCCCGCCCGATCGACGACAGCCAGCCGACTGCCGTTCGTCGGGTTATACATGCCGACCTCGATCACATAGCGACCGGGAGCCAGGCCAGGCGGAATGGCAATGCGGTACGCATCGAGGACGACATCACCCGGAAACCAGGAGGAGGTTGGACGCGCGCCGCCGGAGGGCGGCTGATCGCGCTGGGCAACCACCTTCTCGTGGCCGTCCAGAAGGTGAACGAAGACCGTGTAATCATCGTCGACCGGGTGGAGATCTCGCCAGTGAAGGGTAAGAGCGAGTTCCGCACCCGGCTGAAGGACCGCCGATGGAAGATCGAAACCTTCCAACAGAATGCTATTCCCCAGGGTGTACTCCACCGCCTGACTCGGCGGCGCTGGGTGTTCGGCCGGCGGTCCGGCCTCGACCTCGAGAGGGCCGAGCCGTACCGGAGCGGCCGTGCCCGGCACCGGCCGGACTGCGATCTGATAGATGCCAGACGGAAGCCCCTGCGCCACCGGCAGATGGTACTGCTCCCGGAGGATGTCACCGGGCATCCAGGACGACGGCGGGAATGAAGGCGTTGCCAGCGGAAGATCGCGCTGCTCGGCAATGCGTCCCCGCGAGTCTAGGAGGGTGACCTCCAGACGCGTCGCAGATGGTCCGGCCTGGAGAGCCTTCCAGAACAAGGTCAGATAGCCAGACTCGCCAGCCCGCACCATGCGGCTACCAGCAAAACCGAGCAGGGCAAGACGCCCGTCGAACGATGTCTGAATGGCCTGGAAGCCCGCAATCCCACCGGTCCAGAGGCTCTGCGATGGAGTGACGACTCGCACCCGGCCGAGCACCACGCCACTTGGTCCGATCTCCGCGCCCGCTCCAGCTGCCGGGTACGGTAACGGATGATCGGCCGTGTACACGTTCAGCACCAGGCGATAGATCCCCGGCGGCGTGCCCGGCGGGATCATCAGGCCGTGGCGATCTTCGAGAACTCGTCCGACCGGCCATTGGCCGCCAGGGAGGAAGTCTCCACCAATCGCCGTGTCCTCCTGCGCCCAGGTGAATCCCTGTTCGTCAACCAGGCGCAACGAGATCATGGGACCGCTCAGGGCAGGCGTCAGCCATTGCCAGGCGAGCAGAACCGGAATGCTGTCGCCAGCAGTGTAGCGATCATCGAGCCAGCCAAAGCGACCGAGCATCAGCACGTCGCCGAAGCGAATACCCGCCGGTCGAACGGGGAAACCTTCCGCGGGGGCGAAGCGGTAGTACTGCAGACGTCCGTTGACCTCCCACACGTCGAAGGCACGGAAGGCGTGCTCGGTGAGCCAGCGAGGAATGAAATAGCCAGGATCATAATCGGGCGTCGCATACAGGAATACCCATGCACCGGTATGCTGGCGGGCGATCGCCGCCAGCTCGCTCGCCGTCGCGGACGGATCCAACGGGAGCGTGCGCGGAAGAGGATACGTGGGATAGGGGCGGTGGAGATAATACTCGTAGAGAGGAAGCTGGGATGTGCCGTCGAGAATCACCGCGTCGCCCGGGCGCGCCAGACCGTCGACCATGCGCATGTGGGTATTGTAAGCACTTTTGAGGTACCGACCGATCCAGACGTTATACAGGGGGATCAGAGAGAGGGCCAGGCTGAGGATCAGCGCCACGCCGCCCGCCGCCGGACGCGCGAGCGCACGAGAAAGACGCAGCCGGGAGCAGGATGGTAAGCGTGCGGTAAGAAGCGCGGCTATCCCGCGCGCGGCGAGGAGGGAGTATGGAAGTGATGCCACGACAAAGTACCGCTCGGCGTACATCGGCCGCACCAGCGATATCGCGAACCCGGCCAGGAAGGGGGTAGCCAGCCAGGCTACGACCGCCGTTCGCACGAAATCATCCGCTGGCGAGCGGGCACGTACGACGACCCCCAGAGCGACCAGCAACGTCACGACAGCGGCTGCCTCGACGGCATGCGGCCAGCTCAGTGCCCAACCAGCGGCCATGCGTACCCAGCCGCTCAGCGCGACCTGGCCGAGATTTACCGTCCCTGGTTGCGCACCATAGTAACTGGTAAACACGTGCAGGGCGACGATCACCCAGGGCAGGTAGAGGAGCGTCGCGATCGCTATAACCCTCAGCCAGCGCCGAAGAAGATCCCGGTGACGGCGTCCGAACCAGGCGACAACGCCGCCGTGGGCCAGGGGAACGAAGAGACCGTAGTAATGGCTCCCGGCCGCACCCAGTACTGCCGCGCCGTAGAGCACGCCAGACCACCGGCGGCCCTGCCACAGGCGAACCAGGGCGAGTGTCGCCAGGCCCGCGAAGAAGCTCACCTGAGCGTACATGCGTGCTTCCTGGGAATACCAGACCTGGATCGGGTTCAGGGCCACCAGGAGGCCAGCTAGAATGCCCGTCAGGACTGAGCGCCGATCCCCAGACGACCAGCCGCTCGCACGCGCCAGGTTGATTGCCACCGGAATGCTGGCGATGCCTGCGAACGCCGAGGGAAGACGGGCAACGACCTCACTGTGACCGAATAGCCGCAGCCAACCAGCCAGGAGAAAGGGGTAAAGCGGTGGATGCGGCTCTCCTGTCGAGAGCATGGCCAGGAGATGATCAATCGGACCAAGTGAGGTCATGACGCTGAACGCCTCATCACCCCAGAGGTCACTGGTGCCGATCCCCAGCAGGCGAACACCCGCTCCAATGAGCAGGACTGGCACCAGCGTCAGCGCCAGGAAAGGGAGATCAGTGCGCGGCTGTCCACTGTGACGACGCGTGCACATCGAACGTTTCGATCACCAGATGATCAGCGACCTCTCCACTGGAGCGGGTGATTGGAACCCGCTGGCCCGTCTCCGCGTTATACATGCCCACCTCGATGCGGTAGCGACCCGGCGGTGCATCCGGGCTCAAGGGGACCTCGTACTCGTCCGTTAGATACTCGCCAGCGATCCAACCGTCAGTCGGTCGCGTGCCTGCCACGGGGATGCGATCCATCTGGCCGCGGATCTGACCAGCCGGATCAAGCAGGTGCACGAACACGGTGTAGCTCTGATCTGCCGTACCGATAGCCGACCAGTAAAGCGTCAGGTGCACGAGTGCACCGGGACGCCAGTCGGCGACGGGCAGGCGATCCCCCAGGAGAAGCGCGAACGTCCCGAATCGTCCCTCAAGGGGGTGGTCAACCTGGGGGCGGCTGAAGCTCCGCGACGGGCCCGAGACGATAAGATCACCGAGGGGCACAGTCACGCCCCCGTCTGGCCGAACCTGCAACTCGACGCGATAGGCTCCGCCGGTCAGGGTTGCCGGGATCTGACAGCGGATTCGCTCAATAAGAAGCTGGCCTGTCGTCCACCGCGGCGTTGGAAAAGATGGGAGAATCGGCGCTATGCAGAGCGTCACAGAGCGCCCCTCTGGACCACGGAGAACGATCGCACGGTCCAGCGGTGGGAGGGGCGCTCGATCAGCCCGCCAGAGAACACGAAAAGAGAGCCAGTCCCCTGCCGGGCGGGGAGGTCCGAGAGCATCGTGACCGAGCAGACTCACACCGGGCGGGATGGGCAGCGGCGCGACCAGGCTGACCCCCGCCTCGCTGGCCGGCACTGGCCGCTGGCGAGGAAGAACAGTGATCTTGCCCAGTTGAACCGCGCCGGCCCTGGTCGGCGCAGTGGTCGTCAGGCGCAGGGGAGCACCAGAATCCGGCTGGTACACCAGCACTGCCAGATCGTATTGGCCAGGCGGCACCGCGGGCGGGACCACGAGCCCCACGCGAAGCAAAAGCCCATCACCCGCGATCACCGGCGTCCCCGCCAGCGCCACATCGTGCTGGGCGACAATGTCGCCGGCATCGTCGAGAAGGCGGAGCGAGAGCTTGGGAGTCGCAAGTGGGCGGTCCACCGCGAACTCCAGCTCCGTCCCCACCGCCTCGCCAGGCGCAACCTCTGACGGGCCAAGGCGTGCCGAGCGGAGAGCAAGATGATCCGTCCACACCGCGTGGACCGCCAGAGCACGGCCGAGCGCCGCAGTCGAGGCATAGTAGATCGCCCGGGTATTGACGAACCATCGCTCGGCCGCGGGTGCGGCGATCCGCTCGAGAACAGAGAGTGCCGCCTGGTCGGCCGGGCTCTGCCAGTAGGGGAGAAGCCAGAGTCCCCGGTGTGCCTGGAGTAGCAGAGGGAGTTCTGCGGCGAGGCGGGATGGCTGATCGATGACCTGTGCCATTCGCCGCTCCCCTCGAGCCGCCGCATAGTAGTCGAATAGCTCGGCCTGCCCATATCCCGTCGCCACGATCGGGTCGTCCGGCGCCCCGTCGGTTGCGATCCACGCGGCCATCGCGCGGAAGTCTCCCCGGTTGGTGAGCTCGGCCTGATAGGTCGCCGGGATAGTTGGAAAGAGATAAGCGAGGACAGCAGCACCGGAAACCAGGCCGAGCACCCACGACCAGTCCCAGACCGCATCGAGGCCCGCCGCGACGAGGAGGAGGAACGGAGGTGCCAGTACGATCAGATAGCGCTCGTCAAACATTGGGCGGACCATGAACCAGGCGCTCACCAGGAGCAAAGGTAGGAAAACCGCTAGCGCAAGGAATACCGCTGACCAGCGGTACCGCCAGGTTGTCCAGCCGAGCCCGAGCGCGGCCACCCCGAGAAACGGGAGGGACTGGCGCACCGGCGCCCCCTGACCCAGGCTGAATGTCGCCAGGGTGCGCACCGCCACCTGAAGCGGCCCAACCCGTTCGGGAAAGTATCCCTGATAGGCTGACAGGGCCGGGTAAGCGTAGGACAGCCACAGCGCAAAGGCGATCAGAATGACTGCGTTGGCCGCAACCCACCGCCGGTCCACCTGCAGGGACCGCGTCCGGGCAGAGACACACCGGAGAAGGCCGTGGACCAGATGCGCGGCGAGGACCAGGGCCGCGTTCAGATGAGTATTCAGCGCCAGCAGCATGGCCGCAGTGTAGCCGGCCCAGTCCTGTGACTGCTGGTGCCGCATCGCCCGCACGAAGAGCAGGGAGGCAACTGTCCCCAGCGCGACGACCATCGCGTAATTTCGCGCGTTCTGGGCTTCCATGATCTGGTACGGAGCAAGGGTTATCAGCACACCCGCCATCAGCCCGGCCCGCGCACCGAGGAGCTGCCTTCCCAGACCGATCGTCGCGGGAACAAGGATCACGCCAAAGAACACCGACGGGAAGCGCATGGCGAATTCGCTTCGTCCGGCCAGCTCGATCCATCCGGCCAGCCCCAGGTAGTAAAGCAACGGATGCGGCTCGAAGGTGTGCGCCTGGTGGATGATCCAGACCGGTCCCTCGTCGTGATTGCGCAACATGAACCATTCGTCGTTGGTCAGGTTCGGCAGGCCGAGGTGATAGATTCGCAAGGCGAACGTCACGAGCATCAGCGCCAGCGCTCCCATCCACCACACGCGCTGGCACCCCATGTCACAGCGGGTCAACGTTGTCCACCCCCGTGGATCCGCGGCCGGGCGAGGTAAAACAACCCGCTCGCAAGGGTCAGGAGCGAGATCGCGGCACCTAAGGAGAACGACCACGGGCGGTAGACAATCTCGAAATGATGGCGGCCGGGCGGTAGCTCGAACGCCATTGCCAGGACATTCGCTCGGAAGGTGGGCACCGGCTGGCCGTCACGATAAGCGATC
The DNA here is from genome assembly GCA_035293685.1 of Chloroflexota bacterium. Classification (GTDB taxonomy): domain Bacteria; phylum Chloroflexota; class UBA6077; order FW602-bin22; family CADDYW01; genus JADGGD01. The sequence continues at coordinate 12,416 of DATGMJ010000056.1, forward strand.
CAGTCTGGATAGTACTGTTGGGCCAGAACAAGCATGGCATTGCCGTCCGCATCGGCATCGATCGCGATCCGCTGAGGGTCGAGGTGAGTGATCCGAACATCCGGTCGCGGACCGGGATGAAAGGGCCCGATCGACGGCCTCCTCTCGAGAACGACCACATCGCCGGGATGATTCGCTGGCACGAGAATCATCCGTCGAGCCGTCGCGAGGTCGGGCGCCACCAGCACCTTTCGGACAGCCCAGGCCCG
>DATGMJ010000057.1:0-6671 GCA_035293685.1 Chloroflexota bacterium
GTGGCCCAGTTCGACTTCACCCTTGAAGCCCGCACCCGCAGTGCTATCCCCATCTGTGCAGAGCTCCTGCAGCAGGTCAGCCGTGAGCGCATCTTCGATGAGATGAACCGTCTGCTGGTCGCGCCGCGTGCGTCGCGCGGCCTCCGCCTCATGGCCGATCTCGGGATCCTCGCGGTTATCCTGCCCGAGGTGCTGGATCTGCGGCGAACCACCCAGGGCAGGCGATCAAAGGATGTCTTCGAGCACACCCTTCGGGTCATCGATCGGACCGCGCCGGATCTCGTTCTCCGATGGGCGGCGCTGCTCCATGATATCGGCAAGCCGCGGACGATCGTCCAGACGGACGGCGAGATCCACTTCCCCGGCCACGAGCTGGTTGGCGAGCGCATGTGCCAGGAGATCCTGACGCGCCTGCACGCCGACTCGCACCTGATCGACCGGGTGCGCCGGCTGACCGCACTGCATATGCGTGCCAATCAATACGAGGATGAGTGGACCGACGGTGCCGTGCGCCGCCTCGTGCGCGACGCCGGGGAAGATCTCGAACTTCTCCTTGAGCTTTCGACTGCCGATGTCACAAGCTACCGCGCTGCTCGGGTCGAGGCCGCTGTTGATCGGGTCCGGCGCCTTCGCGAACGCATTCGCCAGCTCGAAGAGCAAGCCCGCATCGAAGAGATCAAGAGCCCGCTTAACGGCCACGAGCTCATGGCCATGTTCGGCCGCGGCCCCGGCCCATGGATCAAGGCCGTGAAAGATTACCTGCTTGACCTGGTGCTCGAGGGGAAGCTCGCGCCCGACGACAAGGCCACGGCAGAGGCTCTCGCACGCCAGTTCGTCAAGGAGCGTCTGGCGGCCTAGGAATCACCCTGCGGGAACGCCGCTCGCTCGGCCAGCGCGAGCGCCTGGCTGACGACGCGGGAGATCAGATCATCTCCGGGCTGGCGATTCTCTCGGAGCTCCGGAAGGTCTCTGGGGCCGATCCAGCGCGCCGCGCTGAACTTCTCCGCCTCAAGATGGGGGGAAGAGAGATCGCCGTCGACCGCGACGAGAAAATCGAACTCACGCCGCCGGTCAACCCGGTCACCGTGCACGGTCTCCCAATCGGTCACCGCGACCAGATCGAGGATCCGACGCAGGCGCCAGCCAGTCTCCTCCCGGACCTCACGCTCCAGCGCTGCAGCCAGCGTCTCACCGGGCTCGACATGCCCACCCACGATATCCCAACAGCCGGGGAAAAGCGACCGATCATCCGAGCGCCGGAGCACCAGGACACGGCCCTTCTGGATAATCAGGGCACCCACCACGCACCGCCGTCCGTCCAGCCGTGCCTGCTCCTGCAGGGCAGCGAGATGGGTAGCCATGTCCGGATCGATCACCCGCCGTCCTTCCGCACCGCCACAGCCTCGCAACGGACCGTAGGGAACTCACCGGTGCTCAAGGATGAGTGACCGAAGGGCATGCACAAGCTGCGCCCGGGCTGGCTCGTCCAGGATGCGGCCGGTCGTCGACTCGTAGAGCGCGACCATCGTATCCAGGTTGAGGAGCCAGACAACCGCCTGGCGGGGAGTGAGGTCAGCGATCACATCGCCGATCTGGACAGGGTGACGGTCCCACACGTGCCGCCGCTGGCGGCACCGGAGACGCGGTGGTAGCTCACCGGGAGGAGTATGCCGACGCCCGCGTCGGAATCGACGGCCAGTAACTTCCGGAAGGTCGTCTTCACCGGAGCCCTGGTAATAGCGCTCTTCCATGCCTTCCCCCTCCTGGCAGCAGACCGACCGGCTTCCCGCTTCAGGCCAGGCCCCCGCCTCTGACCGCCCCAATTATAGCATAGCACCCTGGCTGACTCCACCTCCGCGCGGCTGGTACAATACCGCCCGACGCGACCCACCGTCGCGAGCCTGTAGACGCGGAGGATAAGGAGAATGCCGCTCGTCATCGTGAAACTCTATGAGGGCCGCACCATCGAACAGAAGCGCGCCGCCGCCAAGGCAATCACCGACGTGATCGTGGAGACCCTCAAGACAACGCCTGAGGCCACCCAGGTCATCTTCGAGGACGTCAAGCGAAGCGACTGGGCAATCGCCGGCAAGCTCGCCAGCGACTGAGCACGTCCAGCTCACGGCCGCCACGCCTTCGCCATCTGATGGATCAGCGTGATATCCGCGCGGGAGTCCGCCAGATCGGTGACTGGCGTGCGGCCCTGCACCACGCATTCGTGGAAGTGGAGGAGTTCTTCCTTGAACGCCTCGGCGTACGAGACGGTCACCTCCTTCTCCCAGGCAGCGGCCTCCGGCCGGTCCGGCAGTGCTTCGCTCCCCTGGACGTACACCCGCGTCGGGTAGTTCCGCAGGAATGGGGACGGGAAGACGATCCGCACCCGCGCGCCGTCTGCGTAGAAGGCCAGCTCTTCGTTGTAGTCACGCAGGTCGGAGAGGTAGGTCCAGGTCAGCGAGGCGCAGACATCCCCAGCGTAGTGGAGGAAGGTAGAAAAACACTTCCCCCGGTTCCAGATCTCGGTATGTGTCACACGCTCCGGCTCCCCGAGGATACCGCGCAGGGCGTTGACATCGTGGCACAGGCTTCCCAGCATCAAGCCCAGCGCCGCCCGCTGAATCGGCGGTGCGTCCGGTCCAAGGACCTCTTCGATAAGCGCCGCCTCGGGTCCCGAGGTCACCGCTGTGATCATGCGCTCCCCCAGCTCGGCCGTCGGTACCGGCCCGGGCGGGGCTGGCGGGTGAAATACATGATGCTGGTAATACAGCTCGCTCGCCGGATGCAGGACCGTGATCCGGACATAGCGAAGACCAGTCAGCTCCCGGACCAGTCGCTGTCCGTACCGATAGGCCGGGTCGTAGCGCTTCATATAGCCGACCATCAGGCAGATGCCGCTCGAACGCACTGCTTCCGTGATCGCCTCGACCTCGCGCAGCGTGTAGCAGAGGGGTTTCTCGACGAATACGTGCTTTCCGGCCTGCGCTGCCGCAATGACCGGCTCGGCGTGGGAACCGCTGGTCAAAATCAAGACGGCATCAAGATCCTGCCGGAGAAGCTCACGGTAATCGGTGAAGCGGGAGCGGATGCCGTAGTAGTCGCCCACCGCATTCAGCGTACGCTGGTTCAGGTCCGCTAGCGCAACGACGGTGTAGCGATCGTCCAGCTCCCGCAGGTGCGGCAGGTGCATCATCTGGGCGATCCCACCGCACCCGATGACCCCGACCCGTAGGAGCTCAGCCATGCCCGTCCCCTCCTCCAAGCAAGTTCCGCACAAAAGCCAGGCTCCGCCGCGCCGTCTCGATCGGAGGTACCGCCTCGCCCTCTGCACGGATTACATCCTGCTCGACGATGAGCCAGCCCGCATATCCCAGCCGACGGAGTCGAGCGAAGACCGCCGCGAAGTCAACACACCCATCACCGAGCGGGCAGAAGACCCCTGCGCGCACGGCACTCTCGTAATCGATCCCCTCCGTGCGCACCCGCTCCAGCACCCGCGGGCTTACATCCTTGAGGTGAACGTACCAGATCCGCTCACCCCACCGGTCGAGGAGATCGACCGGGTCGCCCCCGCCGAACACTGCGTGGCCCGTATCGAGGCACAATCCGACGAGCGATGCATCGGTTCCGGCGAGCACCCGCTCGATCTCGGCGGGCGTCTCCAGGAATGTTGCGACGTGGTGATGTACGACGGCGCGCATGCCCTGGTTCGCGAGTCGCGCGCCGATCCGGTTCAGTCCCTCAATCACCGCGCGCCAGGCCGCGGCGGGCATCTCGTCGGCCGGGCCAGCTCGTCCAGCCCGACGGAGCCTCTCCGGACGCATCGGATCGGCAAGGATCACCTCGCGTGTACCAAGCTCCCGGAGCAGGCCCGCGACCTGAAGAACCGTTTCCTCGGCCGGGGCGTACTGTTCTGGATCGGTCAGATCCACCGGCACGAACGCCGAGGCAAGTGCAAGACCGCGCCGATCAAGCTCGGTCCGCAGCACGGCTGGATCCGTCGGATAAAATCCCCACGGGCCGAGCTCGGTTCCCTCGTACCCCGCCGCAGCGATCTCATCCATCACCCGAGCATACGAGATGTCCGCCGAGAGTTCCGCGACCTCGAACACCCCCCAGCTGACCGGGGCATTCCCAACCCGCATCATCAGTCTCCAAATGCCAGGCGCACGATGTTGATCGTTGCCACGAGCAGCATCAGTTCAACTAACGCACCTGCCGCCAGGAGCATGCGCGCCGCCAGGCTTTCCCGACGGTGGACCAGCGCCGCCAGGATCATATCTGTTCCCAGGACAACGGCGCCTATGCCTGGCATCTTATAGAGATCCACCCGGGGACCGATCAAGTCAACCGACCCGGAGCTGTCGTAATGCAGCGGCAGCAGGTGAGGCAGGACAGGCATCCAGGCATGGACATAGCCGGCCAGGATAGCGAGACCAGCCAGCCCGGCCGCGATTAGGCCAAGCGAGAGCGCATCCCGCCAGAGGGACAGCCCGACCAGCGCCCGCGCGGCACCCAAGCGCACGATCGACGCTAGCGGTCCGCGGCGATGGGAATGTAAGCCGGCGTCAACCATTCGGCGTACCTGCGGTTGCGGCCGCGGACGACCTCAAAGAAGAGCTCCTGGAGCCGCCGGGTCAGCGGACCAACCCTTCCGGATCCGATCGGACGCCGATCAATCTCGATGACCGGCGTGATCTCCGCCGCTGTCCCGGTCATAAAGCACTCATCAGCGCCGTACAACTCGCTGCGATCGATCGAGCGCTCGATCGTTGGGATTCCCAGCTCCTCCCGAGCGATCTGGATCACCGAGGCGCGCGTGATACCAACCAGAATGTTGTCCGACGGCGCGGGAGTGACCAGCGTGTTCCCGATGACCAGAAAGATATTTTCCCCGCTCCCCTCACAGACGTGACCGTCATGCGTCAGCATGATCGCTTCGTCGAACCCGTTGAGCTGAGCCTCGGTCTTGGCAAGCGCCGAGTTGATGTAGCCGCCGGTGACCTTGGCCCGCGCTGGGATTGCGTTATCATCGATGCGTCGGTAGCTCGAGACACAGCACCGGCACCCCTCAGAGGCATCGATGTACTTGCCAAAAGCAGTAGTAAACATCGCGAAGTGGTCCTCAAGGTCGTGCATGCGCACGCCGACAACCCGCGAGCCCTTGTAGAGAATAGGGCGGACGTAGCAGTCCTCGCGGTGGCCGTTGCGGCGAACCAGCTCCAGGGTGAGCTCGCAGAGTTCGTCGATCGAATGGGGGGACGACATGCCAAGAATCCGGGCGGACGTGAGCAGGCGCTGGTAGTGCTCACGCAGACGGAACAGGTACATCTGCTCTTGTTCCTCGTTCCAGTACCCCCGGATCCCTTCGAAGCACCCCGTTCCATAGTTGAAGGCGTGCGTCATAATATTGATATTGGCCTCTTCGAGGGGAACGAACTTCCCCTGCAAATACGCAAGGGGGCTCATAATCGAGCGGATCCTCCTCCATCGGACTGGCTGGTCGTGGCCATTATACATCCGCACCGCACGGCCCAACAACGCACGGCGGCGCGGGGATGCGGGCCTCGATAATTCGTATGGTTATACGGTGGCCGTGCTATAATCGCGAACGCTGATAAAATCCGGAGGGTCAGGGTTGTTCAACCCGATCAGCGCGTTCCTCGGCCTGTTCTCCCACGACATCGGCATCGACCTGGGGACGGCCAATACCCTCGTCCTCGTCCGGGGCAAGGGAATTGTCATCAATGAGCCCTCGGTCGTGGCTATCAACAAGCGGACAAAGAAGGTCCTGGCGATTGGCGCCGAGGCCAAGCGCATGGTCGGCCGTACCCCGGCAAATATCGTGGCGGTGCGTCCCCTGCAGGATGGCGTCATCAGCGACTTCGATATCACCGAGCAGATGCTCAAGTACTTTATCGGTCGGGTCCACTCTCAGTTCGGCCTGATCCCACGCCCGCGGGTGGTGATCGGGATCCCGAGCGGGGTCACCGAGGTCGAGAAGATGGCCGTTCACGACGCGGCGCGGAACGCCGGGGCACGTGAGGCCCATCTGATCGAGGAGCCGATGGCAGCGGCGATCGGGGCCGGTCTCCCGGTCACCGAGGCGACCGGGAGCATGATCGTTGACATCGGGGGCGGGACGACCGAGGTCGCTGTTGTCTCGCTGGGGGGGATCGTGGTGAGTCGGTCCATCCGTGTTGCTGGGGACGAGATGGACCAGGAGATCATTCAGTACGCCCGCCAGAAACACAATCTGCTGATCGGTGAGCGCATGGCCGAGGAAGTCAAGATCGCCGCTGGGTCTGCGTATCCCCTGCCAGAGGAACGGATGGTGACCCTGCGCGGCCGGGACCTGGTCACCGGTCTTCCCAAGTCAATCGAGGTCAGCAGTGTCGAGATCCGCGAAGCCATCTCCGGCTCGGTTGCGCAGATTGTCGAGGCGGTGCGCACCACCATCGAGGAGACCCCGCCAGAGTTGGTGAGTGATCTGATGGCGCACGGGATCGCCCTGGCCGGCGGGGGGGCACTGCTCGCCGGCATCGACGAGCGCCTGTCCCACGAAACCAAGATGCGCGTGTATCGCGCTGAGGACCCTCTCACCTGCGTTGTCCGGGGGACCGGCGAGGCGCTGGAGGAGATCGAGATCCTCCACAAGGTCGAGGTGCCGGTCCAGT
>DATGMJ010000058.1:0-3467 GCA_035293685.1 Chloroflexota bacterium
GCGAACGGCCAGCCGATCGCGATCGATTTCCAGGCGAGAGCCGACGCGGATACACACGGCATCATCCAGGTACGCCTCCGCGCTGGCGAAGCGGCGGCCTTCGTCCTCACCCGGGAGGGCAGCCAGGTGCACGCCCGAACGGAGGCCGATCACGGCAGTCGGCCGGCGCTCCGGCGAACCGCCTCCTGTGCACCAGAAGACCTGGCCTCCCTTCTCTCCGAGGAACTCGCCCTCTTTCAGCGTGACCAGGTGTACGAGGCAGCACTCCAGGCCGCGCTTGAGCTTGGCGGCTTTCAGCCGTAGGGCTCGGGGCAGTACCTGCCCCCGGGGAGATTGACCTGGCATATCCCCTGCACCATGCCTCATCGGATCAGAACATCCTCGGACACCCCGCGCCCGGCCAGGGAAAGCCGGCGACGTTTTCACGCGGACAGCCGAGAGGAGGGCTAACGGTGAGCACGGCAGCGGACTGCCTGATCGAGACAATCCATCGCTGGGGGGTGGACACGGTCTTCGGCCTGCCCGGCGATGGGATCAACGGCATCATGGAGGCCCTGCGCCAGCGCGCCGATCAGATTCGCTTCATCCAGGTCCGGCACGAGGAGGCGGCTGCATTTATGGCCACGGCGTACGCGAAGTACACCGGGCGACTGGGGTGCTGCGTCGCAACCTCCGGCCCCGGAGCCATTCACCTGCTCAACGGCCTCTATGATGCAAAGCTCGATCAGGCTCCAGTGATCGCCCTCACCGGCCAGACCTACCACGACCTGATCGGCACGCACTACCAGCAGGAAATCAACGAGCTGTCCCTGTTCGCCGATGTTGCAGTCTACAACCAGCGCATCATGGGGCCGTCGAATGTCCGCGCGGTTGCCGATGTGGCCTGCCGGACCGCTCTTGCCCAGCGCGGGGTCAGTCACATCTGCACACCCACGGACATCCAGCACTGGAAGATGCCCGGTCACCCCTCCTCACCGCGGGTGACGCGCCTGACCTCCGAGGTTCACGCGCGGGCCCAATGCCTGCCCACGCCGGGCGACCTCCAGCGCGCTGCTGCTCTTCTGAACCGGGGCAGGCGCATCTGCATCCTCGCCGGTCAGGGAGCCCTGGGCGCCGGTCCCCAGCTCGAAGCCCTGGCAGACAAGCTTGCCGCCCCGATCGTCAAGGCACTGCTGGGTAAGGCCTGCGTCCCCGATGACAGCCCCTTCACCACCGGCGGCATTGGGCTCCTCGGCACGCGGCCGTCGGTCGAGGCCATGGCCCACTGCGATACCCTTCTGATTGTAGGGAGCACGTTTCCATACCTGAGCTTCTACCCCCGGCCCGGCCAGGCGCACGCCATCCAGATCGATATTGATCCCGGGCGCATCGGCCTTCGCTACCCGGTCGACGTCGGCCTGGTCGGCGATGCGCGGGCCACGCTCGAAGCCCTGCTTCCTCTCGTCAAACCCCACGGCGACCGAGCGTTCCTCGAGCGGGCCCAGCGCGGCATGATCGACTGGTGGAAGCTCATGGACGTTCGGGGCACCTCGACCGATATGCCCATGCATCCGCAGGTCGTCTCCCGGGCCATCTCCGAGCTCGCCAGTGACACGGCGATCATCTCGACCGATAGCGGAACTGTCGCCACCTGGATTGCCCGCGACCTCAAGATTCGCCGCGGGCAGATGTTCTCCCTGTCCGGCAACCTCGCCACGATGGCCTGCGGCCTTCCCTACGCTATCGCCGCCAAGGTCGCCTATCCCGAGCGGCAATCGATCGCTTTTGTCGGGGACGGCGCCTTCACAATGCTCATGGGGGAGTTTGCCACCGCCGTCAAGTACGATCTTCCGATTATCTGCGTCGTCATCAAGAACAACGTGCTCGGGCAGATCATGTGGGAACAGATGGTCTTCCTCGGAAACCCGCAGTACGGGGTAGACCTCTGGCCGATCGACTTCGCAGGATTCGCCCGCGCCTGCGGCGGGGTCGGTTACTGCGTCGACCGGCCGCAGGATGTCAAGCCCGTTCTTGCCGAGGCGATGCAGAGTGACAAGCCGGTGGTCGTTGAGTGCGTGGTGAATCCCTACGAGCCCCCCATGCCAGCCGAGATTACACCGGAGCAGGCCTGGCACCTCGCTGAGGCCATGGCCCGCGGTGAGCCAAATCGGCGCCGCATCGCCGAAACGATCTTCCGGGATCGGATCCGCGAGCTGCAGGCAGTCTGAGCGTGGAGCAGAGCGTCAGGCGGATCGATAGTGTACCAGGGGGAGATCCGCCATAATCCGCAGGCCCGGGGCAACATGGCGCAGATGATTCATGACATTCACGACGATCGCGGCTGTAGCCAGATCGCCGTGGGTTCCTTCATTGACGACCACATTGATCCGGGGAAGTCCCTCGATCACAACTTGATCGCGCGGGTCTTTGGCCCCAATGGAGATCTCCAGCTCGAGGGCGATCACCACCCGCCCACTAACGACTCCGCGTGCTGTCTGGCGGACGCCGAGCACGTGCCCGGCCGGTATCACCAGGGCATCAGTCCGGGTCTCGACCGCAGCGAGAACCGGCTCGATCCCCTGCTCAATGCGATCGAGCCTCCATCCAAGACCATGGGCGATCGCCTGTACTGACTGCGGAAGGCCGACGTGCCCCACACTGCCGTCCCGGACCCGCTCCGTGAACTCGGCAGGCGCAAGCCCAGCCCCGATCTTCCGCTGGAGCGGTAGCCGCCGGTGCGCCGCATCCTGCCGCCGTCTCACTTGGACGGCATCGACACGCTGGCTCACCGCGGTGAGCGCGAGAGGAAGAGTATCCATCGCAAAGCCCGGGTTCACACCCGTTCCCAGAATCACTACCCCCTGGCCCCGCGCCAGGCGGTCGAGCTCCTGAGCCAGCTCGGGATGCGCGTCGAAAGGATACGACAGCTCCTCGCAGGTCGAGACAACCGAGGCGCCGACCGCGATCGCCTGGCGAATCTGAGAGGCCACCCGCGCCAGCTCCGAGCCGGTCGCGAGAACAACCACATCCGGGCGCGTCGCACTCAAGACGCCGGGGGCATCAGCGCTCACCCGAATCCCCAGCTCATTCGGCAGGCCGATGACCAGTCCGACATCCCGCCCGACCTTATTGGGGTCCACATCGATCGCCCCAACGATCTGCAGATCCGGCCGACCCGCGACCAGCCGGGCGATACCCGCGCCGATCGGTCCGAGGCCGTAATGGACCACGCGCATCATCAGGCCCTCCTCACGGACACCGCCTCGAGAGCCATCATCTCCGGCACCGTGCCTGCAGCTACAGCATACCCGCTCCAACAGCGAGAGGCAAAGAGGACTATCCGCCGGCCCTGACTGACCGGCGTGTCGACTGCTATACTCTCCGTGAGGTACGGATCACCCTTGAGATCGGAGCCACCTCGCGGCGGCGCGCACTCTCCTGGAAAGACATCTGATTGATCGGCGGAATCATCGCCGGGCCCGCTTGAA
>DATGMJ010000059.1:0-3978 GCA_035293685.1 Chloroflexota bacterium
CGGTTGCACGAACCACGCCACCCCTCGGATGCCCGACCATTGCAATCACGGCTGTCAGGTTCTCGATCGCGCGGCGCTCGCGAAGCGCCCGAGACGGTTTCAGGATCAGGGCCATATCTGTCGGCCAGGTCGGCGCACAGATTCCCCGGTCTCGGTCTCCAGTCAGCTCCCGACAGGACACCGGGATCGCCTCCCGGGCTCTGAGCGTCCGGCGCGGCATTTCCGGCGTGATCGCTCGTTCCTGCCGCGGGCATCTGCAGTCGAATGGTACTCGTCAGTCAGCCGCCGGGGCTCAAGGAACTCTCAAGATTGCGCGGGATTCAGCCCGCCCGGAAGCGGTAGCCCACCCCGGGCTCGGTGATGAGATGGCGGGGATGACGGGGATCGGCCTCGATCTTCTTCCGCAGGTTGGCGATGTAGACGTGCAGATAATGCTCTTCGGCAGTGTAGGCATCCCCCCAGACCTGGCGAAGGAGCGTCCGGTGGGTGAGGACGCGCCCTTCCTGGGCGACTAGCGTCTTGAGGAGATCCCACTCGATTGGGGAGAGCCTCACCTCCTGATCGGCGAGCCAGACCTGACGGCGGGCAAAATCGATCGTGAGGTCTCCGAAGCGCTGGATGCTCGATGCGGAGGGAGGACCAAGGTGACGGAGGGCGACCCGGATCCGTGCCAGGAGCTCATCCATGCTAAACGGCTTGGTCAGATAGTCATCCGCGCCCAGGTCCAGCGCCAGCACCTTATCGCGGTCCTGGCCGCGTGCTGAGAGGACGATGATCCGCACGATGCTCCCGCGGTCGCGGAGGTGGCGCACGACCTCGATGCCATCGAGGTCCGGAAGCCCCAGGTCCAGCAGGATCACATCCGGGTGCCACTGTCCAACGAGCCGGAGCGCTTCGCCTCCCGAGGCCGCAGTCTCTACATCCAGTCCGTGTCGGGTCAGGGTAAGGCGCAGGGTGCGGAGCAGTCCAGGCTCGTCATCGACGGCCAGGAGCCGGGCGCGGCCGCTCATCGGGCTTCCTCCAGCCCTTGAGGCGGCCCGCTCGCTTCAGACGGGGCCCTCTGTTCGATCGGATCGTCCAGGGGGAGGGTCAGCGTAAAGGTCGTCCCACCGCCCGGGGGGCTGACGACAGTCATAGTGCCCCCGTGCGCCTCAACCAGTCCCCGGGCCACGGCGAGACCCAGACCGGTGCCGCGGGGATAGCCGTTCCCGCGGGAGCCGCCGCGGTAGAAGGCATCAAACACGCGCGGCAGGTCGGCCGATGGGATGCCCGGCCCGTTGTCGGCCACGGTTATGATCACCCGGTTACCCTCGCGCCGCGCCGCGATGCGGGCGGTTGTTCCCGGCGGAGTGTGCCGTGCGACGTTCTCGAGCAGGTTGCTCAGAACGCGGTCGATCGCCACGTAATCGACCGGAACTGGCGGCAGGTCCTCCGGAATCTCCACGGCGACCGGATGGCTCACCAGGAGGGGCTGGAGGCGTGCGAGCACCTCTTCGACCAGTGCAGCCAGGGGGTAGCGCTGGCGCTCCATCCGAAGGGTGCCTGTGGCGATCTGGGAGAGGTCAAGCAGATTGGCAACGATGCGGTCGAGACGGTCCACCTCCTGTTCGATCGAGGCGGCGAAGCCGTCCCGTTCCTCATCCGTCCAGGGGACATCCGTCTGGCGCAGGCTCCCTGCGGCCGCCTTGATCAGGGCGAGGGGAGTCCGCAGATCGTGCGAAACGGCGCTGAGGAGTGCTGTCTTCATCTCGTCAGCGCGGCGGAGGGCGGCGGCCTCGGTGGCCTCGGTCTGAAGCCGGGCGCGCTCCAGGGCGACCCCCAGCTGTTGGCCGGCGGTTTCGAGGAATCGCCGCTGCTCAGCGGAGAGGGGGCCTGCATCCGGGCGCCGCGCGAGCCAGAGGATTCCGAGCGCTCGGGATCCGTCACGGAGCGCGACGATGAGGCCAGGCGGCGTCACCGCCTCCGCCGGGGCCCTTAGCGGGCTCTCCCTGACCGCCGCGCCAGCAACCCTGTCGGACGCGGTGGTCAGCAGCGCTGAGGGAAGGATAGTCGGGGCCGCGCGGCCGGCCGGCCCGAAGGTCGTCTGACGTTCGAGCTGACCCTCCGATCCCGGCAGGTACAGCGCGGCGCCGAGGAGCTCCAGCTCGTCAGCAAAGTGATCGATCACCCGCTCGATAAGGCGGACCGGTTCGGTCTCCTGCACGATCAGCGAGCTCAGGGTATAGAGGGCGGTCGCCTCGCGCTCGCGCCGCCGGGCCTCGACCGCCCGCCGCTGCTGGGCTGCGGCGAGCTGGCTGGTCACGATGGCGGTCGCCAGGAAGAGCACGAGCGCCAGCCATTCCTCCGGATCGCTCACCGTGAACTGGCCAACGGGATTGACGAAGAACCAATCGAAGGCAAGAACGGCGAGCACGGATGCGGCGATGGCCGGTCCGCCGCCGAAGATGGCGGCCACTGCCAGGACGATGACAAGGTAGAGGCTGGAGATGTTGGCGATCCGTGCGTGCGTCCGCACCAGGCCGATCAGGGCGGTGACGACGGTGACCCCCACGGCGGCTGCGGCGTACGCGACCACCTGGCGCCAGATCCCCCGGTCAAGAGGGGATCGGGCCGCGCCGCCAGCGGGGTAGGATGCGCGGGCGTTTGCGTCACCTCCGCGCGATCCGCACATCCTGCCCCACCGTATCCATGGTCAGCTCGTCGGGTGGAATTCTACCACCGGCGCTGGCCGGCCGCGCCGTGGCGCGGCCCGCCCCGCTAGATCCAGGCGGCGAGGGGAAGACGGTGCTCAGGAGGCGGCTTCCCCCAGCCGTGCGATGACCTTCTGGAGCCGCTCCTTCGCCTCGCGGGCGATCGGCGCAACAGCCGGATTGCCGACGATCCCGAGCGCGGCCTCCGGATCCATCACCTCGACGACGCTCCCGCCGTCATCCTCATAGACGACGACATTGCAGGGGAGCAGAAGCCCGATGTCGAGCTCGGCGGTCAGGGCGCGGTGGGCAAGCGGCGGATTGCAGGCGCCGAGGATGACATAAGAACGGAAGTCCGCCCCCAGCTTCTCCTGCATCGTTTTTCGGACATCGATCTCGGTCAGGATGCCGAAGCCCTGCTCCTTGAGCGCGGCCTTTGTCCGCTCGATCGCCGCCGCGTACGGGACGGCAAGACGGACGCCGAAGCCGTAGCTGATCTGTCGCGTGGCGGTCATGGTCACCTCCGGTATCACCGTAGAATTGACCTGCTCAGCCGAGCCGGGCCAGCAGGCGGACCGCGCGTCCGGCCTGGCGGCGCGCCTCGGTGCGCGGCATGGTTGCCAGGCATTCATCCAGGCGCGCGGCGACGATCTCCGCGGCGGCGCGGTCTAGAGCTGTGCGGACGGCAAGGATCTGGATGAGGATCTCCTCACAGTTCCGTCCGTCCTCCAGCATGCGCACGATACCGTCCAGCTGGCCGGCGGCCCGGCGGAGCCGGGCACGGATTGCCTTTTCAGCGGTGTCCACTAGCTCTCCCGATCTCCTGGATCAGTGGTGGGGAATCCCGCCGGTGCCGCTGCCTGAGGAGAGGGGGCACGCGATGGCCGAGATTCGCCGTCCGGTTTCGGTGTTCCCACCGCACGGGCAGGGTAGGACCCCAGTTACCCCCGGGACATAAGCCCTTTGCAAGGTTGGGCTCTGGTGCTGTCCAGGGGCATGAGAGATTCTCCAGGAAATTTATTCCTTCGAGGAGTATACCTACCCTGGGTATATGCGTCAAACGGGAAGGGCCATCATCCCTGACGTGGGCGTATCATACGCCTGGGGCACAGCTGGCCCGCGGGAGCGCCGCACCCGCATTCGGGGGCATTGATTGAGGGAGAGATCGGATGAGGATACGTACCATTCCGCTCGTTCAGTGGCGGGGAAGACGCTCGCAAACCCGCTCGGACATCGACGAGTTCCGCGCCCGTGCGCTCCAGGAGATCATTCTCGGCCTACCCGCGAT
>DATGMJ010000060.1:0-3515 GCA_035293685.1 Chloroflexota bacterium
CGCATCGAATCAGCGGATGGAACACGGCCGCCGTCAAGGATCTCGAACGTGCCGCGCGGCGATGGTCCTCCCGGACCAACATGGAGATGAGCGCGGTATTCACCGGGCATCGCAGTCTCCTCTCGACGTCAGTAGCCTCGCTCTGGGCACCAGCCGTTCAGTGCAGTCATCGCCGTGATGGCACGGGCACAGGATGATGACATTCTCGTTGGCATAATCTCGTTGGCACAATGCTGAGCGGTGACGGTCATGGGTCTATTGGCTCTACCGCTTCATTCACGAACCGTTCGGCAGTTCGGGCCAGGACGGCCCGGTGCTCTTCCAGACGCTGCTCGAGGGTACGCCGGCCGGAGTCGGGTATGCTCGGCGTGCCCGCGACCGTTATCGCCGCATCGAGAAGCGCGACGGCACCGACCATGTCGCGCCAGTGGATGCGTTCCGGAGCGACGCTATTCCCCAGCCCGACGTTGTGGTAGTTCTCCAGGGGGAGGGCAACACCGGTGACCCGGTAGCCGTACCGGGCGAAGGCGGTCGCCTCACACGTCCCTCCACTCATCAGCTGGCGCTGGATCGGCACCAATGGAAGACGGTCGCGTGCGGCAAGGAGAAGGGCTTCGCCTTCCGGGTGGAACGAGCGCGATCGGTCGCCAACGCGGATCACCGGCCCTTTCCCAAGTTCAGCACCGGGAAGCGTACGGCTGCATTCGATTGACACTACGACTGTTTCAGCCGGGAGAATCCGCTGTTCGGCAATCAGGGCGGCCCCGATCAAACCGATCTCCTCAGCGCGTGTCAAAAGGACGTACAGGTGAGCGGGCTGTTCGCGCAGGACGACGGCTCGAAGCACAGATAGGGCAACAGCCGTCCCGGCCAGGTCGTCAGCGGCACGCATCGCCAGCTCATCGCCGTCACGGTGGAGACCTGGCAGATCGGCGACTGCGAAATCTCCCACCGCGACCGGGGCATCACAGGTGAGGTCCAGCGCTGTCACCCGTCCCGTGCCTGGCTCGACTGTCGCTCCGGTGATCACCCCGGGGACCGTGCCGCGGTCGGTCACCACCAGCACGGGAACCTCACGGGTGAAGCAGGCGGCTGGCATGCCCCCCCGGAGAATGGCGCGGGCGTGAGAGCCGGGACCGACGTCGCTAATCTCGAACCCCGGATGATCGAGGTGCGCGACCAGAGCGACTGGATGCGCTGGGGATCCGCGGTGGTAGGCGATGATCAGATTTCCATAACGGTCAAGACGCGGAGACAGGCCGAGCCCAGCGGCGTAGCGGGCCGCAATCCGGGCTACCGCCTCCTCGTGAAGCGGCGCAGTGGGGACTGCCGCCAGGTCGCTTAGGAGGCCGAGGATCTCGCTATCGCTGATGGCCGTGCTCACACTGATCTGAACTCCGTTCGAGCTTTGACTTCTATACGACTTCGTTAGTACTGATGCAGTGGTTTTTTAGTGGCGCGCCTGATCGGTCTGGGATATCACACCGTTCTGCTCGGCCCCGGCTGGCATCGAGATCACCGCGCTATCTCCGGCCGGAGGGACGCGGCCGAGAACTGCTCGACTTCCTGTTCATATCGTGCAAGCTGACGCGATATCTCCACCTCGTCCCAGCCGAGCTCGCGTGCCATCAGACGGGCGGCGTCCGCGGCCGCTTGCTTCCCATGATCCCGATCGAGGAGAGCGATGTGCGTGCGGCGGGCGAGAGCATCGCAGAGCGTCTGGGCCATCTCGTGCCGGGCGGCCATGACCACCTCGGCCCGAAGTGTCTCCAGACCCTCGATGAGCGGCCGGGCCAGAGGTGGATCATCTGCCGCAAGGTCAGCGACAATCTGCCAATTCACGCCGTACATACGCCAGAGGTGGGCGCTCGCGCCGGGGGGCAGACCTAGTGCTGCTGAATCGGGCGGCGCCTGGGCCTCTACCTGCCCGTCGGCTCGGCCGGGATTGGCTTCTGGCCAGCCGCCCAGCGGGATTCGATCAGTCCACGACGGCGGCACCTGTTGACGCTTTCCCTCCTCCTGGAGACGGCGGACCACCAGGTTGGTGACCTTCTGAGCCATTCGCCGGTAGGTTGTCAGCTTACCGCCGGCGATCGCAATAACGCCGTCTGGGCCTTCGAAGATGCGATCCTCCCGGGAGATGGATGCCGTTGTTGCCTCCTCGCTGGCAATGAGAGGCCGAAGACCGGCCTGCACGCTGATGATATCGCCCGGTCCGAGATGGACCGCCGGGAAGGCCTGATTGACAACGTCGAGGATGTACGCGATGTCGTCGGATGTGGCCCGGGGATCATCCAGTGGTCCCTGGTAGTCAGTGTCAGTTGTGCCAATGAGCGTCTGCCCCTGCCAGGGGATGACGAACATCAGCCGCCGATCTGGCGTGGGAAATACAACAGCATCATCGCCGCCGAGCCGCGCACGCGGGACGATAATATGCACCCCCTTGGCCGGGCGAACACGCCGGTGGTGGTCTCCGAGGATCTCGTCGAGCCAGATCCCGGCAGCGATCACGATGCGGTGGGCCCGGATCGGAAAGATCTCCCCACTGGCGCGGTCGCGCGCCAGGACGCCGTATGCCCGCCGGTCTTGGTCGTGGAGGATTTCTTCGGCGGCTACATCGTTCGCGATTGTTGCGCCGTGGTGAACAGCGGCCTTGAGCACTTCGATGACCAGGCGCGCGTCGTCAGTGCGGGCATCGTAATACACAAGGCCCGCGACCAGTCCATCCGCCTTCAGCGACGGGACACGCTGGAGTGTCTCAGCGGGACTGAGGCGGCGGTGGAAGGGCATCGGCCCCGGTCCGGCCAGGAGATCATACAGCCAGAGGCCCGTGTTGACCCACCATACCTCTCGTCGTCGATGGTAGATCGGGAAGATAAACGGGATTGGATCAACCAGGTGGGGCGCCAGGCGTCGCAGGAGCGATCGCTCGCGCAGAGCCTCGTAGGTCAGACGGAACCGGAACTGGGCGAGGTAGCGGAGGCCCCCGTGAATGAGTTTAGTAGACCGACTGCTCGTACCGCTTGCGAAATCACGCTTTTCAATGAGCGCGACTGAGAGGCCGCGCGCGGCCGCATCGAGAGCGATGCCGGCACCGGTGATGCCCCCGCCAACAACGAGTACGTCAAACTGCCGCGCGCGCAGGCGCGCGAGGTGATCTGCTCGTCTTCCTAGTGAGAAGGCCCGCGGTTTCAGTACGGCTGACGTTTCCACGTCGCGCCCCCTGGTGCTCAGCCCGCAACCGGTTTGATCGGATGACTGACCGCATACTCGATGATCTGCCGGCCGAGCGGAGCCGCAAACTCGCCCCCCAACTCTCCCCCTTCGAGCATGACCAGAGCCAGGTAGGTCGGATGATCAGGCGGCGTGAATCCGACGAACCACGCGTGTGCCTTGGAGGTCTCGTTCTCGGCGGAGCCGGTCTTCGCCGCCATCGGGATCGTCGAGCCCTTCCAGGCATAGTAGGCAGTGCCCAGCGGCGTGCTAGTGACGCCCTCCATTCCTTCCAGGATGTA
>DATGMJ010000061.1:0-5510 GCA_035293685.1 Chloroflexota bacterium
TCGGTCAGCGTCTCTACTGGCCCGGGTGGCGCATCGTTAATGTGGACGAACAGGGGCATGCCGGCCGGAATTCGCTCCAGGTCGTCCATGTGCGAGCCGCTGAGATACCAGTGATAGCTGTCGAGAAGAACACCGACATGAGGCCGGTCGACGCGCTCGATAAACTCCAGCGTCTGACCGAGCGTTGTGGGTCCTCGCGTGCGACGATCAGGCGGTGGATGCAGCCCCAAGAACTCCAGCGTAACACTCAGGCCGTAGTCAGACGCGATTCGGGCAACCTCACGTACCTTCGCCACCATCCGCTCCGGATCGCTCTCGCCCTGATCGCTTCGGTACGGCAGTACGAGCGTCGCGGTTCGAATCCCCAACGCCTGGGCGAGTTCGCACTCCGACGGGAGCAGGCGAAGCGCGGCCTGGTAGTCCTCCTCTGATCGGATAGGAGCCGCGCTCAGGCCGCAGTGAGCGGGGATGACGCCAGCCGCGGTGAAGAAATCCTTGACCCCATCAATGCCCATTGTACGAGCCATCTCGGCCACCGCCCCCAGCCGCACCTCCACCGCGCTGAAGCCGGCCGCGCCCGCGATGCGGACGAAGCTAGCAAACGGAAGATCTGGAGCCAGGGTTGCCGCGTTCAGGCA
This sequence comes from Chloroflexota bacterium, assembly GCA_035293685.1. Lineage (GTDB taxonomy): Bacteria > Chloroflexota > UBA6077 > FW602-bin22 > CADDYW01 > JADGGD01. Next base: position 639 of record DATGMJ010000061.1, read on the forward strand.
GCTCTCCATTCCACCATCTCCGCCACTGGCAGGCGGCACGTCCAGCATCTCCTCACGCCAGATCGCGCCGCTCAATCACCTTCGATTCATCAATCTCGACGCCCATCCCCGGCTTCTCGGTCAGACGAACAACACCGTTCACCGGCTTCACTGGCTCCTTGAAGAAGAACTGGTGGATTTCGTTCCACTTGATCAGGTATTCCAGGAGCGGGCAGGTATTGATCGGCTGTGCAGCGATCAGCTGAACCGAGGCTGGCACCGAGTGGCCGTGAGGAATGACCGGTAGATCGTAGGTTGAGGCGATCGCGCAGATCTTCATCACTTCGCTGATGCCCCCGGCCCAGTAGATATCGGGCTGGAGGATATCCGCGCTCCCGCTGTCCATGAGCCCTTTCAATCCCCAGCGCGTGTACTGGTGTTCACCCGTGGCGATCGGGACCGGCGATGCACGTCGAATCAGCGCACACCCCTCGCGCTCCTTGTCCGCCATCATCGGCTCTTCGATCCACCGGGGGTTATACTCGGCCAGCCTCTTTGCCATAGCGATCGTGTACGGCACATTCCAGCTCATCCAGGCATCGAGCATGATGTCAACGTCATCGCCGACCGTCTCACGGAGCGTACGCGCCAGCTCAAGATTCCGGCGCACCCCTTCCGGTCCGTCATATGGGCCGTGGCGGAAGAACCACTTCGTTGCCCGGTACCCCTGCGCGACGATCATCCGGGCGCGCTCGCGCACACGCTCCGGCTCGAGCGAGAACCCGAGGGCACTGGCATAGGCAGGGATCTCGGTCCGGGTCGGCCCCCCAAGCAGCCGATAGACCGGCGCGCCAGCCCACTTCCCCTTGAGATCCCACAGGGCGCAGTCCAGCGCGCTCAGCGCCATCATGGCCACGCCGCCCCGCCCGTGTACCTGGGACCGGTAGATCTTATCCCAGATTCTTTCGGTCGCACGCGGATCCTCGCCCATCACAATCGGAGCAAACTGCTGGGCAATAATCGTCGCCTGATCGGCAGTGATTGGGCCAGCCAGCCCCGTAACCCCTTCGTCGGTCTGCACCTCGACAAAGCCCGAGCGGATCACATAGCGGCCGTCCGCCCGGCGGGGCAGGTGTTGTGGCCCCTCAGCACGGTGCTCCGGATATACATCGATCGGGCGAATCAGGCGCTCCTCCCAGAACTCACCCTCAAAGGGCATGGCGCCTTCGAGCTGAAAGAGACGAATCGCGGTGATCTTCATACCATCCTCACGCCACGGCGATTGACTCTGGTTAATGACACGGCCATGGTAGCCGCTTTCAGCCTCGGGTGGAAGCAAGGACGCGCGGCTCGACACGCCCCTGCTTGACGTGCAGCCACGCCGCTTCGCCAAGCAAGGCACCAGGAAAGACGGTCGGATCGGTCGTTGTCAGGAGAACCTGCTGCTCGGAACGGACGGCCGCCAGCACCCGCTCGCGCCGTGAGGGATCCAGCTCGGAGAGCACATCATCAAGGAGCAGGATCGGACGCTCACCGGTTTGAGCATGGAGATGCTCGGCCTCGGCCAGCTTCAGCGCCAGGGCGGCTGACCGCTGTTGACCACGCGAGCCGAAGACGCCCAGGTCCCGGCCGCCGATCTGGAAGGTCAGGTCATCACGGTGCGGGCCCAGGAGCGACATGCCCAGCAGGATCTCCCGCGGGCGCATCTCAGTCAAGCGTTCCTGGAACGCCCGGGCGACCATCTCACAGCTTGGAGCCTCTCCGCTGTCGGCGGCGAATCCGGCGCGGTGCACACTGCTTCGGTAGCCAATATCCAGCTGCTCTCCCCCTCCCAGCTCGGTGTAGAACCGTCGCGCCGCCGCCCCAAGCAGAGAGATCGTCTCCAGGCGCCGCGTGATAACGTATGCCCCGGTTCCAACCAACTGCTCGTCCCAGAAACGCATCTGATCGAGCTGGGCGCCGTGGTCTCGCACGGCGCGCAGGAGATGGTTGCGCTGGAGAACAACCCGGTTGTACTGGGCCAGGGAGCGGCAATAGGCCCGGTCAATCTGGGAGATCATCACATCGAGATACCGGCGGCGTGCCGCTGGAGAGCCCGCGACAAGCTCGAGATCCTCGGGAGAGAACATGACCGCCGTCACAACGCCGATCACGTCGATCGCTCGACGCGGCACATCGTTCAGCCGGATGCGCTTGACCAGTGCGGCCGAACTCGCGCCATCCTCGGCGGCACGGGGCTCTTCGCGCAGTACGATCTCGATCTCCAGGGGTTCGCCACTCCGCTCCAGGCGCGCAGCGATGCGGGTGAACCCGAAAGGATCATTTGGCACCCTCCAGCCGAGCAGGTCACGATCGGAGCGCGCCCGGAACGATCGGGTCGTTGCGAGGTAGAAGAAGGCCTCCAGAAGATTGCTCTTTCCCTGCGCATTGTCGCCATAGACCACCGTCACTCGCGCATCGAGATCCAGCTCCAGGTGCTCGTAATTCCGAAAGTTGAGGAGCGAGAGATGGCGAACGTGCATGCGGGCCTCGGCACGACGACGAATGGCAGGGGTATTATATCAGGTCACCCGGACCGCGGCTGGGGCGGCGATTCTCATGGTAGAATCCGCTGATGCAGCCCAGCGAAACGAGGCGAGCGGCCCCGACAGTGCGCTGTCGTCCGCGCTCGCCGTCGGGCTCACGCGACAGGAGGTCACCGTGGCCAGCCCCACGCCACCGATGCGCCGGGAACGCGACTCCATGGGCGAGATGCTCGTCCCGGCCTCCGCCTATTACGGCGCCTCGACCCAGCGCGCCGTTCTTAACTTCCCGATCAGCGGGCTCGTCATGCCCCGCCGCCTGATCTGGGCACTCGGAACAATCAAGCAGGCCGCGGCGATCGTCAATCGCGACCTCGGTCTGCTTGATCCATCGGTCGCTGATGCGATCGCCCGGGCCGCAGGCGAGGTGGCCGCCGGTCAGTTCGACGACCAGTTCCCGGTTGACGTCTTCCAGACCGGCTCCGGCACCTCGACGAACATGAACGCGAACGAGGTCATCGCCAATCGGGCGAGCGAGTTACTCGGCGGGGAGCGCGGCACCCGACGCCTGGTCCACCCGAATGACCAGGTGAACCTGGGGCAGTCATCGAATGATGTTATCCCATCCGCTATTCACCTGGCGGCCCTCGCCGCACTCCGTGACGATCTTCTGCCAGCACTCGAGCGCCTGGAGGCGGTACTGCGGGACAAGTCCCAGGAATTCTGGCCGATTATCAAGACTGGCCGCACCCATCTTCAGGATGCCACGCCCATCCGCCTCGGTCAGGAATTCCTGGGGTACGCCGGTCAGGCCGAGCGGGCCCGGATCCGTCTGAGCCGGGCCGCGGAGGAGCTTCATGAGCTGGCACTCGGAGGCACAGCCGTCGGCACCGGAATCAACACGCACCCGGAGTTCGCCCGTCGGGTTTGCGCCTGGATCACCGAGCACACTGGTCTGCCAGTCCGCGAGACCTCCAACCACTTCCAGGCCCAGAGCACGATCGACAGCATCGTGTCCTTCAGCGGCGCGGTTCGCGCGGCGGCGATCAGTGTCATGAAGATCGCGAACGACATCCGTTTTCTCGCCTCCGGACCGCGCACCGGGCTTGGCGAGCTCACCCTCCCAGAGGTTCAGCCCGGTAGCTCGATCATGCCGGGCAAGGTAAACCCGGTGATTGCTGAGGCGCTGATCCAGGTCGGAGCCCAGGTCATTGGCAATGACGCCGTCATCGCAACGGCCGGCCAGTGGGGCTACTTCGAGCTGAATACGATGCTCCCGGTGACCGCCTACAACCTGCTCCAGGAGATCACCCTGCTCGGGCGGGCGATTGTGAACTTCACTGACCGCTGCGTAGCGGGTATCGCGGCGACGAGCAAAGGTCCGGCGATGCTCGAAGCCGGGCTGGCGATCGCCACGGCCCTGGTTCCAGCGATCGGATACGACCGCGCGGCCGCGATCGCCAAAGAGGCCGCCGCGACAGGCAAGACAATTCGCGAGGTCGCTCGCGCGCAGACAACCCTGACCGAAGCCGAACTAGACCAGCTCCTCAATCCCGAGAATCTGGTCAAACCCGGCCTGGAGGGAGGACCGGCGAGCGGCTGAATATATCCCAGCCCTCGGGCTTCGTCCTGGTCGCGGCCAGCGGCCGCGACCAGGCATCGTGCAAGCCGTCAGCGGCCGCCTCGGGCACTGACCGCGGTCAAGCTCGCATCTCCCGTATCTGGCGCTCCGCTTCTTCCTCGGCCGGCCCGACCCCGAAGAGCCCAATCGCCTGTTCGCGATGGCGAGCCTTCACCTGTTTGTTGAGCGCGTCGAGGAGCTCCTTCCGGGTATAGGCACGATCCTCGAGGTGCGTGAAGTAGGTCATCACGTCAGGAGCGATTGGGGCCTTTGCCGCGGCCTCGAAGATGACCGACTTGGGAAGCTTCCGGTCTGGTTCGGAGCCGTACAGCTCGTTAATCACCCGATCCGCCGTGACCATCGAGGCCATCGGGTCGCCGGTCGATTTCTCCGCCACGGATCACCTCCCATGGGACTGCGGTGAGACCACCGCAGGATCCACGCCACCGTCGCCCGGTCGTCCTTCGGCCCGGGCACGGCATTCAATCACAGCGGACTCCGATCATCCCGCGGCGACAGCAGATATACTATCGTGGACGGCGCTGGACCCTCAACCGCCCGGGCCCATGACGCGCCCCCGGATCCTGCCGCTTGAGGAGGCGACAATGAACCTGCTGGATCTGCCGTATCCATCCCGCCGCGCGCCGATGGTAGCCCACCGCGGCATCGTGGCCACGAGCCAGCCCTTAGCCGCCCTGGCCGGCCTGGAGGTCCTCAAGGACGGGGGAAACGCCGTTGATGCCGCGATCG
>DATGMJ010000062.1:0-4254 GCA_035293685.1 Chloroflexota bacterium
TGGCGGCCCGTCGGAAGCTCTGGAGCGAGAACGCGCGGCGTTTCTACCGGATTGACTGACTGCTCGATCGGACAATGCCACTCCCCGGCAGGATGGGGAGAAGGTGATGCTGAGGAGAGCGGTGAAGGGAATGATCGGGTCGATGGGCGTACGGATGGGTTATCTCGTCAGTGCTCTGGCTCTGATCAGCATGGCCCTCGCGAGCTGTGCCGAGGCCGGTGCGCCCGCGCTCGAACCGCCCACACGACTCCCTGCCGCGCCAGCGGCAGGGAACACACCGCCGGCATCGCCTTCCGGGGTGGTTCCTGCGCCGACTCCAGGAGCTGGACCAACCCTTCTCTCCAACGGACGAAGCTCGGCGAATGCGGCGTTGGTCCCCACGGCGCTCGAGATCCCGCCGGGCATCTCGTTTTCGCCGAAAACCGTCTACCTGCCGCCTGGCTTTCGAATGGCAGTTCTCGCGGCTGGCCTGGGAAGCCCGCGCTTCATGGCCTTTGACGAGGCCGGGAATCTGCTGGTCGCGGATGAGAGCGGCAGTGTCTACCGCTACACGGCACGCGGCGGTGTGATCGCTCCATCCGACCGCCCTCCGCCGCCCCTGCTGACTGGTCTGGACAATCCGTCCAGCATCGCGATCCACGACAGGTACCTCTATGTGGGGGAGACCTCGCGCATCACGCGCTACCGGTATGCGGCGGATGGAGCGCCCGGCGCACGGGAGGTAGTCGTGCCGGACCTGCCGACTGGCGGGCACTTCACGCGCACGGTGGTGTTCGGGCCCGACGGCAAGCTCTACGTCTCGGTGGGCTCGTCGTGCAACATCTGCGACGAGACGGATGAGCGGCGGGCGGCGATCCTGCGGTATAACCCGGATGGCTCTGGGTACGAGCGCTTCGCCTGGGGATTGCGGAACGCCGTGGGACTGGCGTTTCAGCCGGGGACCGGTCTGCTCTGGGCGACGGTCAACGAGCGAGACAATCAGGGGAATGAGATACCGCCGGATCTGGTGACGATCGTCCGAAAGGGCGAGAACTTCGGCTGGCCGCATTGCCAGCCGCCCGATGCGAGGCCGCAGACCCCGGCGGATGTCTGCACGGGCATTACGCCGCCGACGATCGGCATCCAGGCCCACTCAGCTCCCCTGGGGCTGGCCTTCTACACTGGCACCATATTCCCTTCGGCGTACCGCTCGGATCTCTTCGTCGTGCAGCACGGCTCCTGGAACCGGGAGCCCCCGGCCCCGCCTCAGGTGCTCTGGATTCACTTCGCTGGTGGGCAGCCGGTCGATGTGAAAGACTTCGCGACAGGCTGGCAGCTCGCGGACGGGAGCCGGTGGGGGCGGCCGGCCGGGATCGTCCAGGCTCCGGACGGCAGTCTGATCGTGTCGGACGATCAGGCCGGCCTTCTCTACCGGATCAGCTATCAGGCGTGAGCCGCGGCCGCCTCGGCCTGGCGCGGCGGCAGGCCGCAGAACTGCTCGTAGTCGATAAGCTCGTGGATCGTGGGGTTGTCCCCGCAGACCGGGCAGTTCGGATCGCGGCGAATCTTCACCTCGGAGAACTCCATCGCGAGGGCATCGAACATCAGCAGGCGCCCGATCAGCGGCTCGCCCTCGCCGAGGATCAGCTTGATCGTCTCGACCGCCTCGATGCAGCCGACGATGCCAGGCAAGACCCCCAGCACCCCGGCCTCGGCGCAGTTGGGGACCGCGCCCGGGGGCGGCGGCGCCGGGAAGAGGCAGCGGTAGCAGGGACCAGCACCGGGCTTGAACACGGTTACCTGGCCGTCGAACTGGAAGATGCTCCCGTGGACGACGGTCTTGCCGGTCATGACGGCGGCATCGTTCACCAGGTAGCGGGTCGGGAAGTTGTCGGTGCCGTCAACGATGATATCGTACGGTTCGAGGATCTCGAATGCATTATCCGAACGCAGGGCGACCGGATGCTTGATCACCCGCACGTCAGGGTTAATGGCTCGGATGGTCTCCTCGGCGGAGTCAACCTTAAGCCGCCCGACCGAGTCGGTGCGATGGAGGATCTGACGCTGGAGGTTCGATAGGTCCACTGTATCGAAATCGACGATGCCGAGTGTGCCGACCCCCGCGGCGGCGAGGTAGAGCGCGGCGGGCGAGCCGAGGCCACCTGCACCGAGCAGGAGTACGCGCGCATTGAGGAGCTTCTTCTGGCCGCGCGCCCCGACGTTCGGCATGATCAGGTGCCGGTGATAGCGGCGGACTTGCTCCTCAGTAAAGGTCTGAACAGGCATGGATCAACGCCTCCCACGGTGGTTTCGCACTGGTCCGTGAATCCAACAGCTCGCGCGGCCGTCGGATTCGGGATCATCAATCAAATGTGATACACGTAAGCGCGTCGGCGCTCGCGCTCCAGAAGGTCAGCCAGCGTGCGCGACCGGAGCAGTTGCTCGGCCTGCTGGGAGAGCTCCTGGAGAAGCTCGCGCAACGCATAGCAGGTTGTACGGCGCTGCTCGGTCCCTTCCTCGATCGGCCAGAGCGAGCCCTCGAGGGCGGTAATCAGCTCAGCGATCGTCACCTCGTTCGCCGGCCGGGCGAGGCTGTGTCCCCCACCCGGGCCGCGCCGGCTGACGATGAGACCGGCCTTGCGGAGCTGGGTCAAGAGCTGATTCAGGTACGGCTCTGGAATGCCCTGCTTCTGCGCGATGTCGTGGCTCTGCACCGGTCCATGCCCGTACTGCCGAGCCAGCTCGAGCATCGCCCGAACGCCGTACTCCGTGCGCGTCGAGATTTTTAACGTATCGCGACCTCCTTCACAGTTTCATCCTTCCCAATGGTGTAGGCTCGGAGAACAGGCTCATCGGGATTGGCGAGGGAGACGATGACCTGAAAGAAATCAGGATAGCCGCGCGCGGCATAGTTGATATCCGTGCGGGATGGAGAGGCCGGCGAGTGCGTGTGCGAATGATAGAAGCCGATCAGGTCGAGACCGGCGCGACTCATAGCGTCCTCAGTCACAAGAAACGCTCGGTCGCTCACGCGGTAGTTGAGCGCGCTGTGTTCGATGTTCTCCATCCACATGATCTGCTCGACCCGAGACCCTCGGCCAAAGAGGAGGCCACAGCACTCCTCCGGGCAGACCAGCCGCGCGTGCTGGATAATGCGATCGCGCAATGGGGCAGGCAGTTCGAGTACATCCTGTTCAACGGAAGAAGTCTCAATCACCGATCGCTCGTCCTCATCTCCTCGGAAGATTTCAGGTAAAGGCCCCCGGGAAAGCGCCCTTTCCCTGCCGATCCGGTTGGGGCGAGTCCTCCACCAACCAGGGCCGGGATGAAGGCGACTTCGTCTCCATCCGTGAGAGGTGTTTCCTCACCGCGCAGGGTCCGCATCTCCCGACCGTTGATGAACACATTCAGGTGGGATCGGATGCCGGTTTGATCGCAGAGGCGCTCGCGCAGTCCCGGATATCGGCGCTCGAGGTCATCGATAAGCTCGTGGAGCGTTCGCCCGTCGGCACTGACGTGACCCTGGCCCGCGGTCAGGTCGCGGTACGGGGTAGGAATGTAGACTGTGATCGCCATGATCGTTCACCGGAGCGCCTGGAACGTTGTGAGATACCGCTCCCCCGTATCGGGAAGCACGGTGACCACCGTTCGGCCGGGACCGAGCTCGCGGGCAACGCTGACCGCTGCGGCGACGTTTGCGCCCGACGAGATCCCGACAAGCAGACCCTCGAGCCGCACCAACCGACGCATCATCGCGATGGCCTCCTCATCAGAGACCGCAATCACACGATCGATGATCGCACGATTGAGGACGCCGGGCACAAAGCCCGCTCCGAGTCCCTGGATTGCGTGCGGAGCAGGACGACCGCCGCTCAGCACTGCGGCCCGGCTTGGCTCGACGGCCACGACCAGCAGGTCGGGGCGATACTCTTTCAGGACTTCCCCAACGCCGGTAATGGTACCGCCCGTCCCGACCCCGATGACGATGGCATCGAGCTCGCCGCCGGTGGCCTCCAGGATCTCCCGCGCCGTGGTCCGCCGGTGGATCTCCGGGTTGGCCGGGTTCAGGAATTGCTGGGGCATGAAGTAGCCGTGCTTGCGAACCAGCTCCTCGGCCGCATAGACCGCCCCGGACATGCCCTCGATCGCCGGGGTGAGCACCAGCTCTGCACCGTACAGTGAGAGAAGGGTCCGCCGCTCAACGGACATATCGTCCGGCATGGTCAGGATCAGCCGATAGCCGCGGACCGCTGCGACCATCGCCAGCCCAATCCC
>DATGMJ010000063.1:0-3602 GCA_035293685.1 Chloroflexota bacterium
CGTCTGGATTCGCTTGCCAGATCCACACGTGCAGGTCATAATGCTCGGGCATACCTGGGGAATGCCCGGCCATCGGTCCGTCGAAGGCACGTCCGAAGAGGCTCGGATGCGGCTGCCCGACGTTCGCGACGAAGTATTCCACCCCGACCAGTCGGAGTCTGCCTCCAGAGGGCACATACAACAGCAGTTCGGGCGCAAGTGGATCGACTGTCAGGTCGGAAGCGAGCCTGGGGTTGAGGAAATGGATTCCCATCGTCCCAACGCCGGGCAATTTCTCGCAATCGGAGGCGGGAATATAGCCGTCTGCCAGGGCCTGGTTAACATCGTGGTACTTCGCCGTTGCCTGCCGCACTGCCGCCAGCTGCTGGAGAACGTCCGCATCGGTCACATCGCCAGGGGAGGCCAGCGCGGTCAGGGGAGCCATCAGGCTCACGATTGTTGCGAGACCAATCAATAGCTTGCGCATGTCGGTGAAACGCCTCCTCTACTGGGTGAATTCGCCTAACTGTAACCGCTCAACGTGAAGGGTGACTGTCCCTCCACTCGTGCTCGACGCGCAGATGCCGTCTCCGTCATTCCGCCGAGATATGCTCCCGAACAGGCGATCCATATCTTCTCGGTTCACGGGTATCTCTCCTTATCCCACGGATTCCCTGGCGACTTCGGTCAGCGGATATCACACCGTCACTGTACCGCGACCGCCGCCGACCTGAAATCCCTCGCGTGTGGGATGATCACCGCGCAGATCCCCTCAAATGAGGGGGTTGTCAACGTGCGCATCCTCTTGTATATTTCCCATATGACAATGAATGCTCTACTGGAGAGCTCTGCGGCTCGTCGCGCTTACGGGCGTATCCTCCGCCTCGCTCGAACGAGCCCAATGAATCCTGCGGTTCTGCGCGAGCTGTCCCAGCAGCTTCGGCTCATCGTCCCGTTCACAGCCTCATTCTGGGCCGCGAGCGATCCCCTCACGATGCTCGCGACGTCCCCCGCGCGGCTCGAGAATGTACAAGGCGCGTGCGACCGGTTCTGGGAGCTCGAGTTCCTGACTCAGGACTTCAATCTCTTCCGAGACCTGGCACGCGCGGAGCGCCCGGTCAGCTCGCTCTACCGTGCCACGGATGGCCAGCCAATGCGCAGTGTGCGCTACCGCGAGATCAATCGTGCCCTGGGCCTCGGCGACGAGTTGCGGGGCATCTTTCGCAGTGGCAAGGGTGGCTGGGGCATCGTCGTGCTCTGGCGGGAGGAGGGCCAGCGGCCTTTCAGCCTTGTGGAGGAAAAGCTCATCGCGGACCTATCCGCTCCAATCGCCGAGGCATTCCGACGGGCCGCGCTGCTGCGGGCCAGTATGTCAGGCGAGTCACCCGAGGCGCCGGGATTACTCGTGTTTGATCAGCATGGAGAGCTCATCTCCTTCACCGATCAGGCCGAGGCGTGGCTGAGCATGTTGCCGCCGACTGTCGGTGGTGATCGAAGCCGTTGCGGCCTTCTGCTGCCGGCCGAGATCTGCAGCGTGGTCGGTTTGGCGCACGCGATCGGCGCTGGCGTCGAGCAAGGCATCGCCCGCGTCCGCACCCAGACCAAGACCGGGCGCTGGCTCGTCATCCACGGCTTCCCGCTGCGCGGGCCGCACGATGCACCAGGCCGGACGGCGGTCGTGATCGAGCCCGCGAAGGCGTCGGAGATTGCCCCGCTCATCGTCGAGGCCTATGACCTTGGGCCGCGCGAGCAGCAGATCAGCCAGATGATCGCGCGCGGTCTCTCGACAGTGCAGATCGCCGAGCAGCTCTACTTGTCTCCGCACACCGTGCGCGATTATGTGAAGAGCATCTTCGAGAAGGTCGGCGTCTCCAGCCGCGGGGAGCTCGTCGCGCGCATCTTTGCCGAGCACTACGCGGGGCCGCTGCATGACTCCGTCCACAACGGCCTGTCCGCCACGGAATAATCGATACTCCCGGACATCCGGCGGCGAATCGATGGTCGTTTTGTCCCCGTTGTTCTTTGTGATTGTGCCGTCATGTGGAACAAGCGAGGCAGCCGATTGGAATTGGGAGCGGGGATCGGGTCTGGCGGTCACGCCGGGCACGTTCTCCGGTTCCTGACACTAGTCCAACGTTTCCGCTGTGCGCTCTAACCTCCGACTTGAACCGACAGAAAGGACGCCCGCTCGATTGGCTTGAGCCCATGCAGGTAGACGTAGATTGCCTTCAGCTCATCGTCGGAGTAGGCCGCCGAGAGGGCCTGCCAGGGCATCTGGTCCGGTGCCAGCCGGTGGCCCTGAGGGTCCGTGCCGGTGCGGATTGTCCGGAGGAAATCGTCCTCGCTCCAGGACGGAATGATCCGGATCAGATTCGGGCCCGGCGGGGGACCGCCGTCGGCGCGTCCCCCGCTCAGATCCGGACCGTGGCAGGAACGACAGCCGGATATCGCCACCAGGTACTCGCCGTACTCTGCGGTGACTGCCGCAGGCGGACTGCTGACGGGCTGGGTGATCGGAGCCTGAGCGGACGTCGGGAAGAGGCCTGTACCAATCAGGAGAGTCCCGATCAGACCAACCGTGCGGGGCGGCGTTGCGTGCGACACCGACGGCTGCGTGCGCAGGTAGGCAACGATGGCCTGGACATCGGCGTCGCTCATTTGGTGAAAGTCCTCTGACGGCATAATCAGCAAGGCACGCCCGTTCTTATCGATCCCCTCGCGAATGGCCCGGATGATCTCTCCATCTGACCAGTCGGCGAGCGGGCCGCCGGGGGTCAGGTTCGGCGCGTACAGCGTTCCCAAACCGGCGAGGAAGTTGCGCGTTCCGCCGTCGAGCGGGAGATTCCCGGTGGTTGAGTGGCAGGGAGCACAGAGATGGGCGAGCTGCGCGCCGCGCGCGAGCCGATCCGGAGCGGCGGCAACCCGGAGATCGCTCGCCGGATTCCCGCGCGGAGTGTCGAGCCGGTAGACCCCAATCAGAGCGACGGCACCGATCAGCGCGAAGACCAGCGCCAGCAGGCCGCTCAGCACAACGGGAGGCAGTCTGAGGAAGAGGTTCTTAATGTGCCAGGCACGAACGCCGAGAAGCACCAGCAGGGCGGCGAGTGCGATGAGAAGGAATCCGATAACCGGAACCATCGACGTTATTCTCCTCTTGACCTCTTGTGCACCCGTGAAGGGTAAAATCATCGTGGGCCGGAAGCTGATGATCCGCTGGGAATCCCTGCGCCCCGCGGGGATCGGCGGCCCCGGCATCCCGCAGGACGGGGTTTTGCTGATTTGACGGATCGACCGGGCCTGTTGTTGCATTCACTCGCGACCCGAACCGCCTGTCCGAGAAGACGAAGGGAGGGACGCCGTGCTCTTCAGCGCGCTCGCCGAGGCGTTTCAGGCGATCGAGGAGACAACCAGCCGTCAGGCGATGACCGCCCGCCTGGCGGATCTGCTCCGTGCTGGCCGTGAGGACGCGGGGATCCTCCCCTATCTCCTCCAGGGCCAGCTCGGTCCACCCTATGCGGCGCCGAATCTTGGGCTGGATGAGCGACGGGTTGCTCTTGCCCTCGCCGCGGCAACTGATACTCCTGAGGAGCAGATTCAGCGGCTGTACGCGGACTACGGCGACC
>DATGMJ010000064.1:0-13825 GCA_035293685.1 Chloroflexota bacterium
GGACGGCAGTACGCTGGAACGCGGCGCCGCCCTCCTGACCGAAATCGACGTCGCGCTCGTGGCGAACCCGGCCGACGATTACGCCCTGGCGCACAACAACGAGCCGCGGTTGATGAGCTTCCCCACCCGCACCTCCGGGGACTATCAGCGCGAATTGATACGCGCCGCGCGCGCCCGCGCCGGAGACGGTTACGCCGCGGACGTGCGCGCGGGCCGCCGGGTCCATGAGGCAGCGCGCCGCCTCGTCTACTTCGAACGCGCCGACGACAGCTGGTGGGACATGTTGCCCTACACCCGGCTGCGGGAATTCTCGGAGGCCCTAAATCCCGCGAGTCCGCAGTCCCGAAATCTCCTGCGCCAGGAGGTGGTCACCGCCGTGTCGATGTACGAGGGTATGGCCGACTCGGCCCGGGCGAAAGAGGCCCTGTGGTTGGCGACGAACGACGAAGCCGGATCGGGTTACCGCGCTTTTCGCCGCTTCCCCATGTCCGATCTGGAGCTGCTGGTCGTTGCCGTCGAGTCGCCCTATGTGGAGACCGAGCCCGACCATCTGGCCCTCGTGCATCGACCGAGCGGCGCCAGCCTGACCCTGGACATCGATTTGATGGAAGTGCTCCAGCGGCTCAAGCAGGGCTACGTCCCGTCCCCCGAGGAGGGCCGCGGCTTCATGGTGAACCTGGCCCTCTTCAAGCATCGCCTGCTCGCCACCCCATCCGTCGAACTGATGCTGGCGGCAAACGACGAGATCCTGCGCATCGCCGTCGGCACGACGCCCGGCAGCGTGGCCCTGTGGGAGGAAGCGTCATGAGCCTGGATTCGAGACAGCGCAGCTTCAAAGCGGAGGAGATCACCTACCTGGATCGCAAGACGATCTTGCTCGATCGCATGTTGCTCAATCTGTTCGAACTCTTGCGTTTCGACGGGCGCCCGGTGGTGCGCCGGCGCCGCAAGACCATCGACGTCGATGCCCTGTTGCGGTTGATGAGCGATAGCCCGGACCGTTTCCCGGGCTTTAATGAGCATCGCGAGGTGGCGAAATCCTGGCTCACCAATAACCTTCTCGAAATCATGAACCGCGGCAAGCCGGGGCGAGAGATGGTCGTGGGACCGCGGCCGTTCCACCTCAACGCCTTCAATCTGGCCAACCCGAAGGCCATGCCCGACTATGGGGCCGCGATGCAGGTCTGGGCGCTCTTGGCCCACGCGGACCCAGGCGTGCTCACCCGTCTGAAGGAGTTCTTCGGCCGCGGTCTCGACCCGGCGCGCGACCGCTACGACGGCAAGACACCGCTGGACCTCGAAACGCTGGCGGTGCTCGGGCTCGTCGATCAGGTGACCACGGATCACTCCACCAGTCCGCCCTTCTCCCCCATCAAACCTCTGTGTATCGGACAGGGGCGCCTGCTGGCCGAGGATCTGCGGCACCTGCTTTCTTACGAGGGATTCGTCCCCCGCCACGTGCTCACAACCTACATCCGGACGATCATCGGCTTGCATCTCGGGTTGTACATGCTTCGCTTACTGCGCCTCGTGCCGGATTGGGTCGATCGCGCGCTTCAACTCCGGCAAGGCCCGGACTGTCCGGTCGACGCCGGGACCTGCCAGGATCTGACGACCTGCCCGTACTCCCTTGAGCTCGTCGTGGACATGACCAATGATCCACAGTCTCCGTGCATGGCCCTGGCCAGGGCCTCGGCCGCGACCCACTATGACCGCTTGACGGGCTACGTGCGGGCGGTCATCATGCTCAATCGCGTTAAGGAGCTTGCCACGATACACGCCACCAGGGGCAAACGCGGCCCGGTCCGTTCGATACACGATCTGCTCGATGTCCTATCGAACCCACCGGAAGACATGGATGGCTTCTTCACGGCGCGCATCTCCGATATCCTGATGCGCGCGGCGGATGAAGAAGTCGGTCCGGTCGAGCAAGCGATCGCCCGGCTTGAGAGCCTGTCGCCACTCGAGCAATACGTCGAATTGGTCTGCCTGCAACGGCTGAAAGATGAGCGCAATCAACTAATTCGACTGCTGGATTCACTGGCGCAAAAGAACCGTCCCGGTGGTTTCCTCAGGGCCACGGCGGGGGCCAACGCCCCGCGCTGGTTCGTACTGAGCAGCATGCTGCTAGAGACCCTCATCCAGATAGCGGTGCTCAAGCGCGACGACAACGGGCGTCTAACCTCGCGCAACATGCTCATCGACGACTTCATGGAGTGGCTACGCCTCCGCTACGGCTTCGTCATTTATGCCCCCGCCCACCGTTCCGTACCTCCGGAAGAACAGACCGCCTGGCGGCGCAACGAACAGGCCCTGCGCGAACAATTGCACCAGATTGGCTTTTTCGTCGACCTCTCCGATGCCTATAACTCTCAAACGCTCCGTCCGCGCTACATGGTGACGTCACATGAGTAATATCATGCGCGCCCTCAACCCGGACTACATCCATCGCGTCTGGGTCGACGTCCTGACGGCGCGTCTGAGCGCTGAGGTAGAGGCGGCCGGACCCGGCCACTGTCTGCGCGTCTCGGACGTTCCCCGCTCGATCCTGGCGGATGTCGCCGAGCGATTAAACGCCGCGCGCCTCGAGGGGGCGGAGATCTATCTGGTCGACAGGGAAACCGGCCCCGAGCCCTGGCGGGTCGGGGTGCATAAAGTGGTCGAGCGCCGCAACCAGGAAGAAGGTGTCCTGGTCGCGCTCTTCCCCCCGGATCTGCTGCTGGCGGCGGGAGACAGCGTCGATGTCTCCACGTTCCGTGTCGTCCCGCTGGGAGACCTGGCTTCCGCCGCTGAGGAGGCGATTTTGGCGGCGCTGTCTCCGTCGCAGCGTCAGTGGACCCTCCACGTACTGGCCGACCTTCGTCAGCGCAAATGGCCTGTCTCTCCGACCTCCAGGCTGTCATATCTGGCAACGATTGCCGTGCAGGGATCGGACGACCTGCGTGGCATCGGGAGCGCACTGTTCGTGCTCGGCCTCGTCCCCGATCCGCTGCTGCTTGAGCGGCCCGACGAGTTCCACTACCGCCTGGGTCAGCGCAATCTGCCGATCGTGAAGCTGTTGGGCGACTTGCGCTCCACTCCGCTTGAGCGCATCCTGCGTCTGCCGCTCTCGGATTTATCCTTCCGCGACCGGCTGCTCGAGTTCTTCAGCGATCGTCCGCCGGAAGACGTGGCCGCCTGGGGGGCTGTCGCGGCGACCGATCCCGCCTGGAACGACCTGACCCTCGATGGGTGGCCGATGAAGGTGGTAGATCCTCCGGTGGGGTCCGTGAGGATCGACGTCGAGCCCCTGAAGCTCCCGCGCCGCCGTGAAGATGGGGTCCTCGAGTTTGACGCATCGGGTAAGACGATCCTATCCTGGCAGACCACGCCGCCGCCGATCGACGTGCCCGGCCTGGCCTACTTCCGTGTCGAGGTCGTCAACTCCGATCGCGTGGTCGTCTGGGAGACGCCGCTGATCAAGGCCGGCCAGGGCAGGACCGCTCGCCGCAGTCGCACGGTCAAGGACTTGACGGTCCTCGAGACCGGGGTGTACTTCTTCAGGGTTATCGCCTTGAGCGCCGCGGGCGATCCATTCGACGAGCAGCCGGCGCGCGATGTCGACCAACCTGACGGTAAACGGTCCAACGAAAGCGAGGACTTTCTGCTCGTCCAGGACCCTGGGGTGGAGGATCCCGGCGAGGTGGAACCGGTTACCACCAGCATCGTCCGGAGCTTTGCGGAGGCCGAATTGCTCTTCCGGGCTGCGCTTGTCGCCCGCGCCAAGGATCCCAACGGGGCGCGGCGGCCCACCGTTGCGTGGCTGACGTCGTCGACGAATGCGCGCGCGGAGACCGCATCGGCCGGTATCCAGTTCGGCGCGGACCATCGCTACACCGTCAGGGTCAGCCAGAAGCTCCGCCGCCTCGAACGCGAGATACTCGCGGCTCCAGAGTCGGGCGGGCACTGCCGCCTGCATCTCAACTCGACCGTCTTCCCGTTCGAATCCATGGCCCTGGATCTCCCTCCCGAATTCCTGGCGGCACGGCGCAGCCTATTTGCGGCGATGGAGCGGCAGTGGGGGGACGTCGAGGGGGAACCGGTGACGGCGGTGATCGACCTGTGTGCCCTGGCGCGGGAGATCGAGGACTACGCCCAGGCCTATCGCGCCTGGCTGGATCGGTGCGATGACCGGGCCCTGCGTCTCGACGTCGCGCTTGTCGCCGTCGCCGATCAGCACGACGCGGCGCTGGTCGCGCCCACCCATCCGTTGCGCCTCCTGTGGGCCCTGCAACTCCAGCAAGTAGCCCGGGCCTGGATCGACGAGGCGTGGCAACGGCACGATTGGATTAAATACAAGCATATCGTCGACGTATGGCGTGGTGCGTTCTCCCCTCATGCCCTGCCCCTGCCTCTCGTGCTCTCCGCCAGCGAAGGCTATCTCGATGCCGGGCATCTCACGGGTGGTTGGGGCGTTTACCTCCCGCCCCGTCTTAAGGACTCGCGGACCGTTCTGGCCGACTTACGGGCCGCACTCGGGGTGGCCGGAGCCCATAGCCTTGAGGCGGAGGAGTCCCCAGAGTTGCTGGCCACTAAACTGGAGCTGTTCTTGCAGCAGCACGCCTATACCCCGGCACTGGTGTTGAACGTCATCAACCCCGGCGATGCCTCGCTTGTGGTCGGTGCCCTGGTTGAGCTGGAGCGTCGGCGCGATACTCAACTGCCGCCCGTGCGTTACGCGGTGCGGTTGTTGACGAACACCATGCACGGCGACGTCGGGCAGGCCTTCAAGGAACTGGCCGAACCGGAGCGGCGGATCTCGGAGGCGGCAGATCGGCTGGTCAGCCCCGGGCCTTCCTTCCTCTTCCCGAAGCTGACGTGGTCGCGCAACACCCTGACGGAGTTCCTGGAACAGCCCGAGTGCTTCACGGCGCACGCCACCCTCCTGTTCGATGCCTTTCCCGTCGAGCTCCGCGTCGCGCGCATCGACGGCACGGATCGGACCAGCTTTGTTCATGGCCTGGCGCAGGACGTCCCACGCCGATCCCTGGGACGGCGGCAGGGCCACATCTGGATTCGCCGCCCCGCGCCGACGCCCTGCGTCGATTTGCCGGCGGCGCCCGGGCGTTCGGGCTTGCTGGCCGATATCCTCGCCGCGATGGGCACGTTGCAGGCGCAGACACTGGCCCCGAACACCGATACCGACGATTCGGTCGCCGTCGCCTCGCTTGACCTGGGCGTATCGGGGCAATCTCTTCTCTACGCCGTCCACGCCGTCTCGACCTGGGTATTGACGCTCGATCAGCACCTCGGGCTCGATTACTTCGACTCGGCGCGCAAGGTCGATCGCCCGGGCTACCTGCTCGATTTCTCGCCCGAGTTCGCGACTCCCGGCGGCCGGCAGCTCCTCTTAACCACCCGCATCGACGCGGAGGTGGCCCGCATCATGGACCCGGCCGTATCGCAACTGGGCCTCGATCCCGATGGACACGGCGCCCAGTTGTTGCTGGAAGCCCTGCGTTCGCTGTCGGGCCGCCTGGCGCTCCGCTTGTTATCGGCGCCGAGCCAGGTGCAGGGAGCGCTCGGCATGGCCCTGTCTCGCCTGTTCCTCGGGGCATACGGCCTGCTCTCCGATGCCATCGTCATCCCGCTCGATGCCCACCCGGAACTGGGCGACCGCGCCGACAACTCCGGTGAACCGCGCCTGCGCGGCGATTTGCTCATCGTGCACGCCGACCGGGCGCATCGTCTGCTCGATTTCCTCCTGGTCGAGACGAAATGCCTCGCCGGAACCGGGCTCGCCGCCGATCTGCGAGCGGAGATCGCGGCGCAACTCGCGAGCAGCCAGAGGGCTTTGGCCGATGCTTTCGATCCCGCACTGCACGACCCCGATCTCATCGAGCGCCAGGTTCAGAGCTGGCGGCTAACCACGGTACTGCAATTCTATCTCGACAGGGCGGTGCGCTATCGGCTGGTCGAGGGCACCGTGGCCGACGACCTACGGCAGTTCTTCGCGGACCTGGACGGAGGCTACTCGCTCCATATCCGCAAGATTGGCCTGGTCTTTCGGCTGGAGGCCAGCGAGACGGGGCTCGACCGGCGCGACCCCGACGTGCCTATCTGGGTAGTCGGACGTGCGGAGGTGGATCGCATCGTCCGGGCGGGACTGGAAGAATTCGCCTCGCGCGAGGAGCCTATTACCAGCGGCGGAGATCAGGGGCCGCCCTCGGCTCCTCCTGCTATGGCGTCCGATCAGACGTGGCACGACGTGCGCCAATGGTTCACAGCCTCCCGGCCGCATTCCCGGCCGGGCGAGATTCGCGAGGGAGAGGAACTCTACGAGGCCGGCAGCGGGGATAGTGCGGCGGATCCACCAGGCGCTGGACCGCAGGCCGGAGGTGAAGAGGAGCAGTTGCCTGGTAGTGAGGGGAGCGAAGGGGAAGAGAGCGAGAGTACGGGCAACGCAGGGCACGAACCCACGCTGGCCCCCGGGCCAGAGTATGCCGTTATGTTGGGAGAAGCGGGGGCGACACCCCAGTACGGCCTGCTCGGCACCGTCGCGGCCGAGCCGTGGCGACGCATCGCCCTGGACCTTAACGGCTGCAATACGGTCTCCGTTTTCGGCGTACAGGGAGGTGGTAAGAGCTACACCGTCGGAACCATCGTGGAGATGGCCGTGCGCCACGTCGCCAATCTCAACAGGTTGCCCAAGCCGCTGGGAGCCGTCATCTTCCACTATCACCAGACGCAGGACTATCCGCCCGAGTTCGTCACGATGCGGGAGCCCGCGACCGACCGGACTCAGGTCGAGAAGCTCGCCGAGTGGGGTGCCGAACCCGGGACGATCGAGGATCTGCTGGTCCTGACCACGGCCGACACGATCGAGGCGCGCCGGCGCGAGTTCCCAGGGGCGGAGATCGAGCCCATCGCCTTCTCGAGCGCCGAGCTCACGGTGGCCGACTGGCGTTTCCTGATGGGCGCGTCGGGGAACGATGCGCTGTACTTGAAGTTACTCAATGAGGTCATGCGCAAGAGTCGCTCGGACCTCACCCTGGATTCCATTCGGCACGGCCTGGCCTCGGCCCCTTTGAGCGACGGACAGCGTACCCTGGCGGAGACCAGGCTTGAATTCGCCTCTCGCTTCATCGACGACTCGCGCTCCCTCCGCTCCCTCTTGCGGCCGGGGCGTTTGCTGATCGTCGACCTGCGCGACGAGTTCATCGAAAGGGAACAGGCGCTCGGGTTGTTCGTGACCATGTTAAACGTCTTCTCCGGCGCCGGAATGGGCGCGGAGACTTTCAACAAACTGATCGTCTTCGACGAGGCGCACAAGTATATGGGCGGGACGCTCATCGGACAGGTTGTCGAACTCATTCGAGAGATGCGGCATAAGGGCGTCTCCATCGTCGTGGCATCGCAGGATCCCATCAACGTCCCGGCGGCGGTCATCGAGTTGTCGTCGGCGGTCATCCTGCACCGCTTCAATTCGCCAAACTGGCTCCGGCACATTCAGAAATCGCTGTCGCCGCTCGCCGAGTTGACTCCATCCATGCTCGCGGCCCTGAATGCCGGAGAGGCCTATCTGTGGGCGAACAAGGCATCCGATGCAACGTTCACCCGCCGCGCCGTGAAGATACGGGTTCGACCGCGGGTGACCAGGCACGGCGGCTCCACCCAGACCGCCGTCGACGAAAGGTGACTATCCATGGATGATCCGTTGGGCGCGAGGGCAATGGCGGGTGCGGTACTTCTATATGTCACCCCAGACAGAAAGGGCCGAGAAGCGGGATGGCAAGTAGCGTAGAGGATCCCCGCGTTCAGCGCCGCATCGACGATTGGAAGGGTCGTTTGATCGACCTTTCCCGCCGGAATCGGCTCGTGTACTTCCAGCCGACCGGGAGTGCGCATCTGTTCCTCGTTGAGCCTGAGGCGGACGTCATCTTCGAAAGGCTCGTCGCGCAGGCCAAGCCGTTTGGCTTTTGGTTACCCCCCGATGCCGATTCGGATGAGGCCCCGGCTCATCCCGCCCAGCGGCCTTCTCGTCAGGCGGAATTGGTCTGCGCGGCGCCCGACGGCGGCCTCTTACGTCGCAAGGACCTGGAAAGGCTCATCAAGAATCTGTTCCGGCGCTCGTACACGGATTACCAGGAGCGCGGGGTGCGCGTCCTCTACGTGGCTTTTGGCCTGCTGTCATGGCCCGAGGCGCAGACCGGCCAGATGACACGGGCGCCGCTCATCCTGTGCCCGGTTCAGTTGAATCGTGAGACCCCCTCGCACCCCTTCGTGCTGTCGGCCGCGGAGGAAGACGTGGTTGTCAACCCGGCTCTGAAGGTAAAGTTGCGCAGTGACCTGAATGTCGAGTTGCCCGACCTGCCGTCGGAGTGGGAGAGCACCGCGCTGTCGGACTATCTCGCGTTTGTCACGGCCGATCTGGGTACCCTGGGCTGCACGATCGAGCCGAGCGCCGTGCTCGGCCTGTTCTTGTTCAACAAACTGGTCATGTATCAGGACCTGGAGGCCAACGCGTCCCTGATCGGTGGACATCCTCTGATCCGCGCCCTTTGTGGAGAAACGGTCGCCCTCGCAGCGAACGGCGACATCCCCGCGGACACCGAATTGGATGCCATCCAGGTGCCGGAGAGCACCTTCCAGATCCTCGACGCCGATAGCAGCCAGCAGGTGTGTATCCAGGCGGCGCTGCGCGGCCACAGCCTGGTATTGCAAGGGCCGCCGGGAACCGGGAAGAGCCAGACGATCGCCAATATCATCGCCGAGTTCATCGCCAACGGTAAGTCGGTTCTCTTCGTCAGCGAGAAGATGGCCGCCCTGGAGGTGGTCTTCAAGCGCCTCCAGCGGGCGAATCTTGGCGATTTCTGTCTGGAGTTGCACAGTCACAAAGCCAACAAACGAGAGGTGGTCGCCGAACTCAAACGATGCCTGGATGAGTCCATCGTGCCCAAGCGCCTGCCCACACCCGCCGATTTCGATGGCGTGCGCCGGCTGCGAGAGCGGCTGAACGGGTACGTGCATGCTTTGCATGTGAAACGCGAGCCGCTGGGCGAGAGCATCTACGACGTGCTGAGCAAACTCTCGACGCTCGACGGATACCCCCTCCTCGCGGTCGAGGGTTCAGCCGTCGCGACGCTCGATGGTCCCCGGTTGGCGCAATGGGACGAATGGTTCAATCGGCTGTCGTTGGTCTGGGCGGTGGCCGAGGAGGGCGCGGCCTTCCCGTGGTATGGGTGCCGACAGGCCCAGTTCGGCGCCGAGGACCGCTCGTGGTGGGCCGATGTGATCAACGATTGTACCGGAACCCTCGGCGCCCTGCGGGCCGAGGCCGAGTCATACTGCCGCTCCCTTGATCTGGTGCCCCCCGCTACCTTCGGGGACGTCGACTGGCTGATACGGGTGGGCGATCTCCTGAGCGACAGCCCCGGACCCGCGGAGAACTGGCTAACCAGTCCGCATCTGGAGCGTCTCGTCGACGATGCCCAGCGGCAAAAAGCCTATTGCACGGAGTATTGGCGCCTCGTCACAGGACTGCGGGAGCGCTACGGCGACGCTATTTTCGATATGCCGACCGACGCATCAGAACGCTTCAAGGGGTCCATGGCCGCGGCGACGGCCCTGCTGAATCTGCGCGGCGATGAGATTGATCGATTGTTGCCGCAGGCGCACGACCTCGCCCTGTTCGTCAAGCAGACCGCCGCTCTCCTCTCGTCCCTCGAGAGCCTGGGGGCATCCCTGGCCGCGCGGTTAGGATTCGATGAGGGCGATTTCTCGCTGGAGCGCGTGAGCGCCATGGCGCATCTGGCTCAATTAAGCGCGGCGCCGGATCGACCGGAAGGTGAGTGGTTTGACCCTCAACGCATTCGTGACGTCAGAGACCTCATCGAGCGTGCGCGGCCCATTTACGCAGAACACAATCGCCTGCGCATGGATCTGCTGGAGCGCTACGACGGCGCATTCCTGGAGTTGGATATCGAGGGCTTGTTAGAGAACTTTTCTCGCTTTTCGTACCGCACGCTGCTGCGCGTCATCAGTCCGGGCTACAGGCGCGACAGGAAGATGATCCTGCGCACGGCACGGGTTCTGGAGTTGCCTCCTTCGACGGTCGAGGATCTGCTGCAAGCGCGTGAGGTGTTACGTCTTCGACACCAGATCGAGGATGGGCACGAGCAGGTAGGGCGTCTGCTGGGACGCTACGACAGAGGCTTTGACACCGACTTCGATGCCGTTGGTCGCGCGCTTACCGTGGCGGACGAAGCGCTCGGGTGGGCAAAGTCTATGCCGGTCCCGCAGCGGACAATGGAGGCCCTCGCCCTCGGCTCACCGCCCGATCATGCTTTGAGCGACCTGGGCGCTCGCGTTCTGGCCATGATCGATCGCTGGCAAGCAACGGCGCCTCCTGGTGTCACGCTATTGCCGTGGGATCACCTGCCACATGCTGGTCTCCCGATCCTCCAGGCTTCGTTGTCGGTCGTCGTGCGCTGGATAGGTGATCTGTCGATTGCCCTCGACGAATTGGGCGCCGTGATCGCCGCCCTGGATGCCTGCGCGAAAGGAACGCCTCCGCGGGCGCACGCCGCGATCCTGGCTGACCTGACGCAGGTCGACGCTGTGCGCGCCGTCGAGTCTGCCATGGCGGAGGATGCGGAGCGCCTGCGCACCGATTTTGCCGGCCACTATCGGGCCGAAAATACGAACTGGGACACCGTTTTGGCGCGCCTCGCCTGGGCGCGCCACCTGCGCGATTTGGCCGGAGATCGACGGCTGTCGGCGACGTTCTTGCGCAAAGCGGCCGCCGGCGGCGCAGACGCGCCGAGTACGGCCGGCCTGATCAAGCGCCGGGAGGACGTCGTGCAACATCTCCGCCGTCTCACGAGCCGATTCGCCGCCAGTGACTCATACTGGGGTGGGATCGAGGCTGGTTGGTTGCTGGATGAGGTGGGTGCAAGGTTAGCGGTGCTGGGCGAGCGGCTGGATGACCTGGGCTCCTGGACCGACTTCGTCTCCGTCACGGCCAGACTGGCAAGCGCGGGCCTCGGGACCCTGGCGGCGCAGGCCCAGGCGAAGGCGATACCGGCCACGTCGCTGGTCGCGACCTGCCGGAAGGCCGTCCTGTCTGCCTGGGTGCGGGCAATGGTGGAGTATGATGAACACCTCGCCGAGTTTCGCGGACCCGCCCACGAGCAGTTGATTGCGCAATTCAACGAGCTTGATCGCAAACTCGTCCAGCTTGCGAGCAATGCGGTCATCGAGCGCTGCGACGCCAGGCGCCCACGGGCTGTGCGCCTGCAAACGGGCGACTCGGAGGTCGCGATCCTGCGCCGCGAGGCGGCAAAACGACGTCGCATCCTGCCCGTACGCCACCTGTTCGAGCGGATTCCGAACACCTTGCTGCGCCTCAAACCCTGCCTGCTGATGAGCCCCCTGTCGGTCAGCCAATTCCTGCATCCCGACCGTTTCCAGTTCGATCTGGTCATTTTCGACGAGGCGTCGCAGATCTTTACCGAGGATGCCATCGGCTGCATTTATCGCGGGCGGCAGGTGATCGTGGCCGGTGACAGCAAACAGTTGCCGCCCACCAACTTCTTCAGCACGCTGGAGAATGACGACGAGAATGAGGATGACGTGTACCTCGAAGCCACGTCGGGCGACTTCAACAGCGTGCTCGACGAATGCGGCGCGGTCTTGCCGGACCACGCCAACCTATTCCTGCGCTGGCACTATCGCAGCCGCCATGAGGCTCTCATCGCGTTCTCCAATCAGCAGTTCTATCACAGCCGCCTCATCACGTTCCCGGCCGCACGAGCACGCGTCGAGTCACTGGGCGTCGCGTTCCACTACGTGGCCGACGGCGTCTACGACCGCGGCCGCAAGCGTACTAACGCGGCGGAGATTGAGGTTGTCGTCGACCTGATCATCGAACACTTCGCTCGCTTCCCGCAGAAGAGTCTGGGCGTCGTCGCCTTTAGCCAGGCGCAGATGGCCGGCATAGAGGATCAACTGGAGATGCGTCGGCGCGACCATCCCGATCTCGACAGGTTCTTTGGCGATGATCGCCTCGAGGGCTTCTTCGTGAAGAACCTTGAGAATGTGCAAGGCGACGAGCGCGACGTCATTATCTTCAGCATTGGTTATGGCCGCGACAGATATGGCCACCTGTCGATGAACTTCGGCCCTCTGAACAAGCAGGGCGGCGAGCGGCGCCTCAACGTCGCCATTACGCGCGCCAGAGAGAAGGTTGTCGTCGTCAGTTCGATCAAGGCCTCGGACTTCGATCTGGAAGGCGTCCAGTCGGCCGGCGTGCTAAATCTGTGGCGCTATCTCGAGTACGCCGAGCGGGGACAGGTTATGGAGCATTCCTCTCCGGTCTCACAGGACGCCGAGGAATCCGTGCTCGAGGACGAGGTGGCCGCCGCCATCCGTCGCTTGGGTTACGATACCGTGGCCAGGGTTGGTTGTGGCGGTTTTCGCCTCGACATCGGCGTCGTCGATCCCGCCGATCCCGGACGCTTCGTGCTCGGAGTGGTCTGCGACGGCCCAGCGTATCGATCCGCGGCGACCGCCCGCGATCGCGACCGTATTCGTGAAGAGGTACTGAGGAGCCTGGGCTGGCACATTCACCATGTCTGGTCGCCCGATTGGATCGCGAGGCGGCACCTCGAGGTGAGACGACTGCAAAGCTCCATCGAGGAGGCGTGCGGCCAACGGTCGGACGAACACTCACCGCAGACGAGGGCGCAGGCCGGGGGGAGCGTGGACACGACGGGCGGGTATCACGACGAGATCGAGCGTTGGACGCGCAGCGAGGCCGACGCCGAAGATGTGATCCCCGGTACGGTCCCCTATGAAAGGGTGACTCTGCGTGCCAGTCGTTTCGCCAGTCGGGACTTCCACGCGCCAGAGAATCGCCGAGAACAGTGCGCGCTGCTGATACGCTTGGTTAGTGGCGAGGGCCCTATCCACATCGATGTGGCGGCAAGGAGACTGACGGCGGCGTGGGGGCTGAGCCGTACGGGAGTGCGCATTATGGTTGCCGTTGAAGAAGCCGTGAGGGGGGCTTCATGGCAGCGAGCCATTCGTAAACAGGGGCAGTTCCTCTGGCCTGCGGAGCAAAAAGAGGTGAAGGTGCGCACTCCTGTCGACGGTGACCCCGAGACGGAACGAGCGGTCGAACACATCGCGCCTGAGGAGATTCAGGCGGCGATGCGACTGATTATCAGCCATGCCGTCGGGATCGGCGTTGAGTCGCTCATCACGGAAGTTGCCCGGCTTTTTGGCTTCGCCAGAACCGGAGATAGAATCTATCAACGATTGCTCGAAGAGTACGAGAACCTCAAGAACAGCGGCCAGATCAACTGTAAGGACGACACAATTACTTTAGCCGATACCATCCCTCGTGGCTGAGTAGTGATGTGTTCAGTCTGGCCAGCGTGGACGCATCATGTCGTCACACCGGTGCGCGAGGTTGGGCAGTGTTGGACAGGGGCTCGATGGCCAACCCGTGCACCGTCAATCTCCCAAATCCCGTTCACGTTATTGTTGACGGGTTCACGACCTTAATAACTCGATACAGCAGGCTCGGTGATTGCCCCTTGCCGGGGTGCCGGCAATGCGTCTGGCCGCGACGTTGTACACTGTGCTCTGGACGGCGGCCATGGGCGGTGCGCGAGCAAAGTGCTCGCTTGGAACCGTTGATGCGCGGTGGCCCGCCGGGTGGACGACGATGCGGGAGGACAGTGATGGACGCGTATAGCCCTATCGATCTTGCGGAGTTCAGCAACGCGGGACTTGCCCTACTTGGAGAACAGAATGACGCGCCGATCGGGCCGCGGGTATT
>DATGMJ010000065.1:0-9907 GCA_035293685.1 Chloroflexota bacterium
GTTCGTCCTGGGGATGATCGCCACAATGCTTGGCCGCGCCGCGGCATCAGCCCAGCGCATCTTTGAAGTCATCGACGCCGAGAGCGAGGTACGGGAACGAGAGGATGCGATCGAGCTACCACCGATCACCGGGCGGATCGAGTTCCAGCACGTCAGTTTTCGCTACGCTGGGGCCGAGCAGAAGGCCCTCGACGATGTCAGCTTCACCATCGAGCCAGGACAGACAGTTGCCATCGTGGGTACAACCGGCTCCGGCAAGAGTACGATCGTCAACCTGATCCCCCGCTTCTACGATCCATCGGCCGGCCGCGTACTCATTGACGGCATCGATGTGCGCGACGTGACCCTCGACAGTCTGCGGCGTCAGATCGGCATCGTGATGCAGGATACCATCCTTTTCAGCGGGACGATCCGGGAGAACATTGCCTACGGGCGCCCGGATGCCTCGCTGGACGAGGTCGTCGCCGCCGCCCGCGTGGCCCAGGCTCACGAGTTTATTCTCGAGCAGCCGAACGGATACGAGACACTGATTGGCGAGGGAGGAGTCGGGCTCAGCGGCGGTCAGCGCCAGCGCATCGCAATCGCCCGGGCGCTTCTCCTTGATCCTCGCATCTTGATTCTTGATGACAGCACCTCCTCGGTCGATGCCGAGACCGAGTATCAGATTCAGCAGGCGATGGATCAGCTCATCGCGGGGCGGACAACCCTCATCATTGCCCAACGCATCAGCAGTGTCCGCCGCGCCGACCAGATCCTGGTCATCGACGAAGCAAAGATCGTCGCGCGCGGGACTCACGAGGAGCTTCTGGCCACCTGTCCGCTCTACGGGGAGATCGTCTCATCCCAGCTGCGCGACGACGTCTACCCACTGCTCACCCGTGAGGTCGTCTGACGATGTTCCGTGGTCCCCTGCATGCCCACGCCGATCTGCCGGAGGGCCGCGCGGCCGACAGCCAGCTGGTCCTCCGGCGTTTGCTGGCGCTCATCCTGCCCTATCGGCTCGCGCTCCTGACCATTCCCCTTCTCGGCGTGGTTGTCGCCGCCGCGAGCGCGCTGGCGCCGCTCCTCACTGGCATCGCATTCGACCAGTTCATCGCCCGCGATGATATCGCCGGTCTGGTCCGCACTGTCCTCCTGCTGGTGGGGGTCTATACGGCCGGCATGCTAGCGCGCGCCGCCCAGTCGTACCAGATGGGCTGGATCGCTCAGCGTGTCCTGGCCCGCCTGCGGTCCGATATCTTCGCGGCGATCCAGCGCCAGTCGCTCCGCTTCTTTGACCACCACGAGAGCGGCGACCTCCAATCGCGCCTGGTGAACGATGTGGATGTGATCAACACTCTGCTCGGCCAGGGGCTTGTCCAGGCCTTCGCCGGTCTCCTCGGCATCACCGGCGTCCTGATCGGCATGTTCAGCCTGAACTGGCGGCTGGCGCTAGCCAGCTGTCTGGTCATCCCGCTGATGTTCGCGACAACGAACACCTTCTCCAACCTGGCTCGGCAGGCCTTCCGCAGGGCCCGGGAGACCATTGGCGACGTCTCGGCGAATCTCCAGGAGGACATCGCCGGCGTGAAGGTCGCCCAGGCCTTCAACCGGGTCGAGATCAACCGTGCCCGCTTTGCCGAGCGGAACCGCGCGAACCGGGACGCCAACATCGGCGCCAGTGCGGTGACTGCGGCCTTCTTCCCGGCTATGGATGTGCTTTCAACGCTGGCGATTAGCATCGTGGTCGGGTACGGCGGCTGGATGGTGATCGCCGGTCAGGCATCCCTCGGCATGATCGTGGCCTTCCTGGGTTACGTCCAGCAGTTCTTCTGGCCCATTCAGCAGCTCGGCCAGCTGTATACCCAGGCCCAGTCCGCTCTCGCCGCCGCGGAGCGGATCTTCGAGCTCATCGACGAGCCGGTGGATATGCTCCCACCGGCGCACCCGGTCCGTCTCGAGCGCGTCGCCGGGCGGATCCAGTTCGAGGACGTCGAATTTGCCTACGAGCCCGACCACCCGGTCCTTCAAGGCGTCAGCTTCGTCGCCGAACCGGGCCAGACCATCGCGCTTGTCGGACCAACTGGGGCTGGCAAAACGACTATCGTGAGCTTGATCGCCCGCTTCTACGACGTGACCGCCGGGCGGATCACCCTGGACGGGATTGATCTCCGGGATCTCGACCCGATCGACCTGCGGCGCCAGATGGGGATCATCCCCCAGAACAGTTTCTTGTTCAGCGGATCTATCCGCGACAACATCCGCTACGGGCGTCTGGAGGCCACGGATGCCGAGATCGAGCACGCCGCACGCCTAGCCCGCGCCGATGATTTCATTCGCCGCCTTCCGGCAGGCTACGACACGCCTGTCGGAGAGCGGGGCAAGAACCTGAGCCAGGGACAGCGACAGCTCATCGCGATCGCTCGCGCGCTTCTCGCCGATCCCCGGATCCTCATTATGGACGAAGCGACGAGCAGCGTGGACACGCGAACCGAGCAGCTCATCCAGCAGGCCCTGACCGAGCTCCTGAAGAACCGGACGAGCTTCGTGATCGCCCATCGCCTGAGCACGGTCCGGAATGCCGATCTGGTTCTAGTTGTGAACGACGGTCAGATTGTGGAGCGCGGAACGCACCGGGAGCTCCTGGAACGGAACGGCCTCTACGCGGAGCTCTATCGGCGCCAGTTCCGCGATGCTGACCTGGCGGCGGCGCACAGCTGAGCGGCATCGGCCGCGGTCAGGCGCCCTGGCCGTACCGCGTCGGGCAGGATCAGGCCAGCCCAAGCTCCGGGGCGATCTCGCGCATCGCGTCGATCACCGTCTGAATGTGCTCGTCGAGGGACACCCCGAGCAGAGCCGCGCCGTTGATGATGTCCTCCCGCCGCACGGCGCGCGCGAATGCCTTATCCTTCATCTTCTTCTTGACCGCGGCGACATCCACGTCGCGAAGGCTTCGGCTTGGCCTGACGAGAGCTACCGCGACGATGAAGCCAGTGAGCTCATCCACCGCAGGTAGCGCCTTGTCCATCCAGCTCTTCCGCTCCAGATTCAGGTAGTCGGCGTGGGCAAGGATGGTGTAAATGACCTCCTCAGGCACACCGGCCGCCCGCAGGATCGGTGCGCCCTCCCGGGGGTGCTGCTCGGCGTTCGGGTGGATCTCCCAGTCGAAGTCATGGAGGAGCCCGGCCAGCCCCCAGAGATCCGGATCACCGCCAAATCGCCGCGCGTAGCTCCGCATGGCCGCCTCGACCGCCAGGCAGTGCTTAATGAGATTCTCGTTCTTCACGTAGTGTCGAAGCAGGGCCATTGCCTGGTCGCGGTCCACGATGCCTCCCCATGCCTCTCGACGATCTCTTCGAATACCGCCCGCGAGCGGCGAGCCAGCTCACGCGCCGGCCAGACGCTCGCGCTGGGCGAAGACATGATAATCGATCTGGGGAAATGGATTGTCCAGGACAGCGACTGCATCCAGGAAGCGCTCCTCCTCCGGTCCGAGCTGACCGGCCTCGATGATCATCGCGAGGCGGTTGAAGCGGGCGAGGTGCTGCTGAAAGCGCGCGCTGGCGTACTCGCGCGCCTGGCCGGTGCTGATCAGAAACGGCCAATCGCTGGATTCCAGGAGAAGGAGCTCGCGGGCGAGCTGATTGAGCGCGCGGAGGCGCCAGCCGTCCGCCTGCGGATAGGCAGCCACCAGCTGCTCCATGCGCCGTTCGGCCGCGTGAATCAAGGGCCAGATCCACTCGGTCTGCGGGTTCAGCCAGGTCCAGTGGGTGCCGCCCGCGCCCCATGAGCTTTCCGGCAGGGTGAGGACCTCCTCTGGGGGATAGCGCTCCAGGTAGTCGTTCGCGGTCATGATGCCCACGCTCTCACTGCGGGCGAGGCGCTCCAGCACTCCCTTGAGCCACTCGATCCCCTCGAACCACCAGTGCCCGAAAAGCTCCGTATCGTAGGCCGAGACGACCAGACACGGCTGATGGTGCTCGGCATAGTACCCCTGGACGATCTCAGTGACCAGAGCCGCAAAATGGTCCGCGTGCAGGGCGGTTCGAGCCTGGGCCGCAGCCGGATCGTAGAGCTCCTTCTGGCCCAGATCCACATCCGGGCCGGTCACCCGCCAGTACTGAAGCCCCGACAGGGGATCCTTCCGATGGAACTCGCGATAGAGGAAGTCCCCGGGATAGCCGTGCCTGGCCGACCATACCTGCAGGCCGGTCCGGGCATCGCGCCCAAACACCGCCACCCTGGTCGACTGCACATAGTACGGCCGAAGCGTGGTCCGCCGAGAGGCCACTGGTCGGGGATCCGCACGGACAGCCAGCTCACGCCGGGGTAGCCCTCCGTATGGTCCATGCACATCATCCGCCACCTTGCCGACCATTGTGCCGCCTTCGATCACGTGGCTATCGGTGAAGAAGTACAGCAGATTGAGGTCGGCAAGGAACTCCTCAATACCCGGCTTGTAATATGCCTGTCCATCGGCGTGCTGGTAGAAAGCCGGCCGGTAGCCGCACTCGGGTAGCCAGATGCCGTACGGTGCGTGTCCGAAGTGATAGCGCGTCGTCTCGATGCCCGTAGCGATCTGGGCGTAGATCGAGGAATCGCGCTCGAGGAGCGGCAGGTAGCCGTGAGTAGCGGCACTCGTCAGGATGTCGAGATTGCCAGCGTCGCGCAGGCTGCGGAAGGCTCCCACGAGGTCGCGCCCGAAGCGATGCTGGAACGAGTCCTGAACATGCTCGTACCAGGCACGGTAGAAATGAGCCAGCTCTTCGAACCGCCGCTCGCCACGCTCGGCAAAGCGCCGGGCGTCCGCGCGCGCCACCTCAATCTCCTCCTGGAGATAGAGCTCGAAGTGTTCGCGGACATCGCGATCGGCCAACTGTTCAAGGAGAATGGGCGTCAGGCCGATCGTAAGGCGCGGCTCGATCCCCGCCTGCTTCAGGTCATAGAGAGCATCCAGAAGAGGCACATAGGTCTCGGCGACCGCCTCGTGGATCATCTCTTCGCCGTGCGGCCAGCGGCCGGCCATGCGCACGTAAGGGAGATGGCTGTGGAGGACAAAGGTGAAATATCCTTGCTTCATCGCGCGACTCCTCAGGGCGGCAGCGCCCGCGTTTTTTGGCCGGCAGAGAGAAGATAGAAATAATCCCCCGGCCGGAGCCCGGCCAGGGGACTCAAGGGTAAACCAGGGAAGACTGAGCCTACTTATCCTGCTTCTCGAGATCGTCCAGATTCAGCGTGTTGATGAAATCACGGAAAACCGACAGCTTCTTCAGTTCTTCCTCGCGAACTGGCTCCGGCTGCTCATGCGCCGGCTCCGGCTCCGCCGCTGGCGCGTCTCCGTCCAGTGCCACCGCGGCCTTATCCAGGACCGACTCCTCCGCGTAAATCGGTGCATCGACCCGGACAGCCAGGGCGATCGCGTCGCTCGGCCGAGAATCGATCTCTACCTGCCGACCGTCGATCTCCAGCGCGACCCGGGCATAGAACACATCCTCAGCCAGGTCATTGACCACCACACGCGTGACCCGCGCGCCCAGCTCGCCGATCACGGACTTCAGGAGATCGTGCGTCATCGGCCGGGGTACCTGCACCTTCTGCAACTGCATGACGATGGCATCGGCCTCGTTATTTCCAATCCAGATCGGCAGGTACCGGTCGGCACCCTTTTCCTTGAGGACAACGACCCGCTGGTACGTCTGCAGGTTCACTCGGACGCTTTCCACGACCATTTCGACCAGCATGGCGGTTCTCCTCTCCACTATCTGGATATCGCGATGATCGGGCCCTTCCGGGTCGCTCCGCACTCCCTGTGCCATCGGTGCGGCGACACCACTCAAGTGGACCACGGCATTGGCACCTCACGCGTTCGCGGCCGCTCCTTGGTCGGCCAGCGAATCACGTTCCGTGGCTTTTTACAGTATAGGAACGGCCTTCTTGCTTTGTCAAGCCAGGCAGCGAACGACCTGGCGCGCATCACACGGGTCAGCCTGGGGCCCGCAAGACCGACCAGCCGAGAACCAGCCAGCCGGCCAGGAATGCCACTCCACCAAATGGCGTGACTGCTCCTAGCCAGCGCAGGCCGGTCACACTCAGCAGGTAGAGGCTACCGGAGAACAGGATGACCCCCGCGATGAACAGCCAGCCGGCCACCAGGGTCGACGAACCAGGCCATCGATCGGCCGCCAGCGCGACCGCAAGCAGGCCAATCGCGTGATAGAACTGGTAGCGCACGCCGGTCTCATAAATATCGGCCATGCCGGGAGCAAAGGACCCCTGGAGCGAGTGCGCACCGAAGGCGCCGAGCGCCACCGAGAAGAAAGCGAGGAGCGAGCCGAGAGCGAAGAAGATCCGGTCCATGGCGCGGTATAGTATAGCGCAGTACTCAGGGAGGATCGCACCGTGAGTGACCCAGAGCTTACCAGCCGTGTCCGCGAGCGTCTGCGAGCCGCTGGTCTCCCCGACGAGCGCATCGATCGGGTCATCACGCGGGCCGCCGAACTCGTCGCCTGTATCGAGGCGCTGGCCGCACTAGACCCGGACCTTCCGGAGCCCGCTCTGATCTGGCAACCGATAGAGGGAGCGCACCCATGACCGCGGATGAGCTGGCATTCGCCACGATCGCCGAGCTTGCACCACGCCTGCGCCGACGGGAACTCTCACCGGTCGAGCTTGTCGATACCGTGCTGGACCGGATCGCCCGGTTGGATCCCTTGCTAAATGCCTTTATCACCGTGACCGACGAGGAAGCACGGCGCGCGGCCCAGCAGGCCGAGGAAGAGATCCTGCATGGCACCTATCGTGGACCGCTCCACGGGATCCCGATCTCGCTGAAGGACCTCTACCTGACCGCAGGAGTCCGCACAACCGGCGGCTCGCGCATTCTAGCCGACTACATCCCGCGCGAAGACGCGACTGTGACCCGTCGCCTGCGGGAGGCAGGTGCGATCCTGATCGGGAAGACCAATCTCCACGAGTTCGCGTACGGAACGACGACGATCAACCCGCATTTCGGGACGACCCGCAACCCGTGGAATCTGGATCGGATCACCGCCGGATCCAGCGGAGGTTCGGCGGCGGCAGTTGCTGCCGGGCTAGGGGTGGCTTCAATGGGAAGCGAGACCGGCTGGTCCATTCGTCGGCCGGCCGCCTTCTGCGGCGTCGTCGGGCTGAAGCCTACCTACGGGCGGGTGAGCCGCTACGGAATGCTGCCAGCGGCCTGGTCGCTCGACCATGCCGGTCCCCTGACCCGCTCAGTCAGCGATGCCGCACTGGTGCTGAGCGCCATCGCTGGGCCGGATCCCCGCGACCCCGCCACGGCCACGCGCCCGGTCCCGGATTTCTCCGCAGACCTCGCCGGCGGCATTCGGGGCCTGCGGATCGGCCTCCCAATCCACCACTACGCCGGTTCTCTCGATCCCGCGGTAGAGCTGGCTATCGAGCAGGCGGTGAAAGTATTCAGTGCTCTCGGCGCGGTGGTTCGGGAGATCTCGCTTCCACGGGCTCGCTACGCGGGCATCGCCTCATCGGTCATTATGTCTGCGGAGGTCACCGCAGCACATGAACGCTGGCTTCGGGAGCGGCCCGCTGATTACGGATCGGACGTTCGAGAGCGAATCGAGGCGGGGTTAGCGATCAGCGCTGGGGACTACCTACGGGCCCAGCGTCTCCGACGTTGGATCGCCGAGGAGATGGCCGAGGTTCTGCACACCGTCGACGTCCTCGTCTGCCCCACGACCCCCCAAGTAGCCACGCCGATCGCGGGGGGTGTCGCCGCACTGCATGATCCCCCGCCGACCGTCGCGGAGGGTCCATTTAATCTCCTGCGGCTCTTCGCCCTGATCGGCACCCCGGCGATCTCCGTCCCCTGTGGATTCTCGGACGATGGACTGCCGGTGGGCCTGACCGTGGCCGGGCGTGCCTTCGATGAAGCAACCGTCCTGCGGGTCGCGTGGGCCTATGAACAGGCGACCGGGTGGGGGAAGCAACGCCCGCCAGCCCTATGATCGGCAGCCCCTTCACGCCTGATAAAACGTCCAGTCCACGCACCCTATTTCGGTCGATTGACTCGTCTCCGGAGGGGTGCTATAATGCCGCCGGATAGGAAGAGGACGCTCCGGGCCACTCTCAGCGCGACATCACGTGCCCATTTGTTCGCGAAGGACGCATGATGGGCGCCCGTCGCCGGTGTCCGTCGCATGAGCCGCAGTAGGTTGCTGTCGCCCTCGGCACCCCAGGCTCTCGCACAATGATCACGTGGTGCCACGGATAGATGCCAAGAGCCAGGGCAGAAGAGTGGAGGACACCTTGATCGAACCCGGGTTTGGACACCCCGGCACCGTTGATGACAGCCTCGATGCCGAGCCCGTTGATGAAGCCGTCTTTTCCGACACGTACGATGACCTCCTCGAAGACGATTTCTCCATCGAAGACCCGGTCAAGATGTACCTCCACGAGATTGGACGCGGTCAGCTCCTCACTGCAGATGATGAGAAGTGGCTTGCCTGCCGTCTGGAGGAAGCGAACGGCCTGAAGAGCGTGATCGCACAACTGGAGAGCAGCCTCGGTCATCCTCCATCCGCATCCCAGGTAATCCTCGCAATTTACTCCCGCATCTTCGAACAACGCCAGCTCCTCTCTGATCTGGCCGATCTCCTTGGCCTGGCTCCGGTGACGGATGTCCCCGGGTTCCTGACCGATCCACGCCTTCGGGAGGCAATTGACTATTACCTCGACCCCGAGCGCATTGAAGAGCTCGCGCGGCGGCAGGGGCGGAGTCCGGAAGAGACGCGGGGCGCGGTGATCGCGGTATCGGTGGACACACGCCTGCTTCCCTCCTCGGTGCGCGCGCTTCTCCGGCCAGCGGCAGGGATTGCGGATTTGCCGCGGCCGTCCATCCTGGCGGAGATGCTCCCTGACGAGGCCAGTCTCACCGCACATCTCGAGAGCATCCGGCGCGAGGCCAGTCGGGCCGAGGCCCGCCTGACCGAAGCGAATCTGCGCTTGGTCGTGAGTGTTGCGAAGAAGTACCTGAACCGCGGCATGGCCTTCCTCGACCTCATTCAGGAGGGAAATCTGGGCCTCATGCGCGCGGTCGGTAAGTTCGATCACCGGCGCGGCTTCAAGTTCAGTACCTACGCAACATGGTGGATCCGACAGGCAGTCAGCCGGGCGATCGCCGACCAGTCGCGTACTATCCGCGTGCCGGTGCACATGGTCGAGGTGATCAACCGGTTGAGCCGTATCTCGCGTGAGCTGATCCAGGGGTTAGGGCGGGAGCCGAGCCACGAGGAGATCGCGCTGATGATGGGCTTCTTTGACGAGCAGCTCGAGGAGGAGCTCATTGAGTTCCTGCGGGCCCAATCTCTCCGCACCGGCCGTCCGCTCCCGCCGGAGGTCGGCCCTGAGCGCCGCCGCGACCTGATTCTCGGCTCGGGGATCCTGAACACACCGGAGCAGTTGCCGTCCCCCTTGCGCGATCAGGTCGAGGCCGCCTCGGCCCGCGTCCAGGAGGCGGTGAAGGTAGCGCGTCAGCCGGTCTCTCTCGAGGCTCCGATCGGCGAGGAAGAAGACAATCATCTGGGTGACCTCCTGCCGGATATGTCGTCACCGGCACCGGTCGAGGTAGCCACCCAGAAGCTCCTCCAGGAGCAGGTCGAGAATGTCCTCGCGTCGCTCACTAACCGTGAGCGGCGCGTCTTGCAACTCCGGTTTGGTCTCGATGACGGGCATCCGCGTACTCTTGAGGAAGTGGGCAAAGAGTTCGGCGTCACCCGCGAGCGGATCCGGCAGATCGAGGCCAAGGCTCTCCGTAAGCTCCGCCATCCCAGTCGGAGCAAGAAGCTGCGAGCGTATCTGGACTGAACGGCACAACTTCAGGGGGTGGCGCCGGCCTCCTGCGTTCGACCCTTCGGCTCGTCGCGGATATTCT
>DATGMJ010000066.1:0-3663 GCA_035293685.1 Chloroflexota bacterium
CAGCGGTCCTTCGGCCGGGCGGCGCGCAGAAAGGCAGTCGCCAGCATCTGTGGCCTGACCCACGGTCAGCGAATACCGGGAGCTCCGGAGATCAGGGCGACGATCCAGCGCGGGCTCTTCTGCTCAATGCCGTGCGGTTCGCCGCGAAACCGATAGTCCTCTTTACGGAGGTATTCCCCGACCAGATGATCGAGATCGCGCCACGAGGAGCGAACCGCGGCCATCGCCTCCAGATCATTCTGCTGGACGGCACGGCGGAGATGCGGTAGACAGAGAGGACGGACGATCAGCGTGCAGAGGGATCGCTCGATCGCGGCCTGGCGACGGCAGGCGATGCAGGAGAGTGGGAAGGACACGTCATCCGCACGGGAGTGCCGTTGGCGGAGCTCCCGCACCGCCCTCGGCAGCCAGGTCTTCCCCCCCGTCTCGGCGAGTTCTCGCGCCCGTTGGGCCATCGCCGTGATCTGGCGTGTGTAGAGTTCCAGGCAGTCCTGGCCGGGAGGCATCCAGGCATGAACGTTGCACAGGCCGCCAACATGGTTATCGAGCGATTCCCAGGAGGCGATCCGATCCAGATCGGAGCGGACGGCTGTGCAGACCGGACAGGTGAATGGATCAGCAAGCTCGACGGAGGGGGCCGCCGCCCGCTCGGACTCGCCACCGGTGAGCGTCTGCTCATCAGTCGGGAAGAGCCCCGGTGCTCCGACCGCGCGCCATCGCGCTTGCGGTGGCGTCATCCCATCATCCTGCTGGCGCTCCAGGCTGGCGGCCACCAGGCGCCGCCGATCATCCGTGCGGCCGGTTGCCGCGGCCTGCAGGAGATGTGGTCCGCAGAGACCGTCTGACTGCCCAAAGGCACGATGCAGGTCAGGGTCGTCGAATGCCTCGGCGAGAACCGTCAGGGCATCCTCGGCGGCCTGGCGCTCGGCCTCGCAGGCCGGGCACGGACCAGTCGGCTCGATGGCATGGGGGCCCGCCCCGCGGGCCACGGCACGCTGCACGGTGTGGAGGATATCGCGGTAGATGATCGCCGCGCCGAAGACTTCGCGCACGGTTTCGACGAAATACCAGGCGTGACGATTACAAAAGCCGAGCGCCGCGCGGATCCTGGCCCGCACCCCGGGGTCATTGACATTCTCATAGGCAAGATTGTCGAGATACCGCCAGCGAGTGCGGGCGACCAGGGTGCAGATTGCGCAGCCCGGCTGGGCAAGGGCTTCGAGCAGGTCATAGAAGGTTCCATGGCGGTAGACTGTGTGCACCGCTTTCCTCCAGCGGAGGCGAGAGCCCGGCGGACCATCGATGTGGTAACCGTATCTGGACATAAATGAAAAGGCCTCTACCAACGTATTCCCGTCAGTAGAGGCTATCAGCCATCACCGATGGCGCTTTGCGGGGTGCAGACCCCCGATGCCGCGGCGAGCCTCATCGCCACTGCTTCAGTTTATCAAAAAGAGACGCGAATCGAACAGCGACTATGGTGTCATTTGCGATTCCCGTCGGCGGTCGGATATTCTGGCGAAGGACGAATGGCGTGCCGGAACTGTTGGATGCGTGGCGGTTCCGGCCGCGCGGGGGTATCGATCCAACCGGGGAATCGCGATGCAGGCATGGGCTGGTCCGTTGGCGCTGGTTATCTTCGGGATCGCCTACCTCTTCCTCATCGCCGAGGAACGGCTTCAGCTCCGCAAATCAGTGCCGATGCTCATCGCGGGCACGATCATCTGGATCGTGATTGCGATTGCCAACGCCCTCGAAGGCCGGTCCCCAGAGACCGCCCGCGAGGTCGAACGGACGATTCTCGAGTTCGCCGGGCTGTTTCTGTTCCTGGTCGTCGCCATGACCTACATCAATACAATCGAGGAGCGGGGCGTCTTTGATGCGCTGCGGGGATGGCTGGGTCGGCGGGGCCTGTCGCCGCGAGGCCTGTTCTGGAGCACTGGGGCGCTGGCCTTTGTCATCTCGCCGCTGGCCGATAACCTGACGACCGCGCTCGTCGTCGGGGCCATCACGATCGCCGCTGGCCGCGGCGCGCCGCGCTTCACTGCTCTTGCCTGCATCAACATCGTTGTAGCGGCCAACGCCGGCGGGGTCTTCAGCCCTTTTGGCGACGTAACTACCCTGCTGGTGTGGCAGATGGGAATGGTACCGTTCGGGGGCTTCTTTTTCTTGCTCATTCCCTCTCTCATCAACTGGCTGGTACCCGCGCTGCTCATGAGCTGGGCGATCGGGGGAGAGAAGTTCGGCGCGGCCGAATCTGGTGGGCGCGGGCTCCAGGCCGGCGGGATTGGTGTGGTCGGATTATTCCTGGCGACGATCGGGTTGACCGTGGTCGGGCATGCTATGCTCGACCTGCCGCCCGCGGTGGGGATGACCCTGGGATTGGGTCTGCTCAAGGCCTACAGTTACATCTTCAACCGCCGGGCACGCCGCCCGGCGCTCCGTGTCGATCTGGGGGACGAGGTGCTGGCCGGGGCCATGGATGCGGGCGAGATGGGGGGCAGAGCGGACCCGCTGGCTCGGACGGCGGCGCAGGCGGCTGCGGCACCGGCGCCGCCCATTGATGTCTTCCGTCACCTGGAGCGGGTCGAGTGGGATACCCTGCTGTTCTTCTATGGAGTCATCCTCGCCGTCGGCGGGTTGGAAACGCTCGGTTACCTCTCGCTGGCCTCGCATCTCCTCTACGGCGGGCTAGGGCCGACGGTGACCCATGTCTTGATTGGCCTCGTCTCAGCTGTCGTCGACAACGTGCCGGTCATGTACGCGGTGCTGGCGATGAACCAGCCCCTCTCGCAGGGCGAATGGCTCCTGGTGACCCTGACGACTGGTGTCGGCGGATCGCTCCTATCGATCGGGAGCGCGGCGGGCGTCGCCTTGATGGGGCAGGCGCGCGGTACCTATACCTTCTGGTCGCACCTGCGCTGGTCGTGGGCCA
Source organism: Chloroflexota bacterium (assembly GCA_035293685.1). GTDB lineage: Bacteria > Chloroflexota > UBA6077 > FW602-bin22 > CADDYW01 > JADGGD01. The sequence goes on from DATGMJ010000066.1 coordinate 2,936, forward strand.
TTGCCCTGGGATATATCGCGAGCATTGGCGCGCACCTTCTCCTCAATCGAGCGCTATTTTGAGGAGGAAGAGGCACAGCGTGCCGACCGTTCTCAGCCGATGACTCATTGTTGGGTCATCTCCCCGTCAGATGTGTCATCCGGGAACTCCAGGAAGAATTCGCCGGTGTCGTCATCAAACGCGAAGAGCTCGCTGAAACGCCCCCAGTCGACGGCCGTGTCGAGCTGGCGGGCGGCCTCCTCGCGGGAAAAGAACTGCTCGAGTTCGCGCTGGAGGGCCTCGGCGCCAAACCGGTGGCCCGGTGCCCGATCGAGCCGACGCACGATTTCACCGATCAGGGTAACGTGAGCCAGGCTCTGCCGTCGAAAGATCGCCTTCTTCCCATCTACAGTTGCCTCGGCGAACTGGCGTCCCAGGGCGGTCAGGATCAGGTCGCCCTGCTGGACGACCGCCAGGCCGAGAATAACTGCGGCATCGACCAGAGGGAGCAGCTCATCCGCTTCGAGCTGGAGATCCGCCGCCAGATCGGAGAGGTCCTCACGGCTGCCGAGACGCTGGAGGCGCTCGAGAAGGCCGGTCAGGTCGCCAATACTCACGTGGGGAAGCATCTGGTAGCCCGGGCCGGGGCCAGCCGGTTGAATGATGCGGACCGTTGGAAGCAGCGCGGCGACCTCCTCGTGAGGGCTTGTCATCACGCGGTAGATGGTATCAACGAGCGCGTGCTGGAA
>DATGMJ010000067.1:0-2271 GCA_035293685.1 Chloroflexota bacterium
GGCAGAAACCACGCCGCGACTACAACGATCCCCGTGACAGCGATGATCAGCGCACGCTGGCTCGCCTGGGGAAAGAGGTTCTGAAGCGAGACCGCGGTTGAATAGACGTTCGCGAAGCCTTCATCGGTCTCGTCGGCCAGCAGGGCCACCAGCGCTACCCAGCCGGCCGTCAGGCTGGCAATGGCCGCCAGAAGGGAGGCGACCGGTGCATTCGGATCCACCACCACCCCGCCGGCCAGGGCCAGCAGGGCGCCGACTGCGTAGAACCACGCGTTAGGCACGAAGTAGCCTGCCGCTGTTCCCCAGAAGGCGCTCCGCCGCGTCCGTGCGAAGCGGCTGTAATCCGCGACCAGCGGGAACCACGAAATAGGCATAGCGACCACCAGGTCCACGCCGAGCCAGAAGGTGAGGGCGCCAGTGCCAGGCCGGGCGAGCAGGGTGCCGAGGTTGTACGTCGTGAGGAGGGCGATGGTGATCCAGAGCGTCGTGGCGAGCACTGCCCAGAAGACGAACTTCTCGAGCACCTGCTTCACGAGCACGACTGGCCCGCCGAGCGCCAGGACGAGCGTCAGCGCACCAAAGATAAGCACCCAGCCGTGATAGGAAGACGGCAGTCCCAGGAGTCGTGTGCCCAGAGTATTCGCGGCCTGGGCCATGACGATCACCTCGAATGTGGCCCATCCGAGGAGCTGGAGGGTGTTGAGCACGGTGGGAAGGTACGAGCCACGCAGCCCAAGTGCGCCCCGCAGGAGTACCATCGTCGGCAGACCGGTATCGCTTCCGATGACGGCTGCCAGGCCGAGAAGGATGTTGCCGATCAGGGCGCCGACTAGGATGGCCAGCAGAGCAGTGCCGAGACCGAGACCCGGCACGAGGAACATGCCAGCCACCATGACCAGGAAACTGATACCGAGATCAGCCCAGAGGACGAAGCTATCCCACGTTCCCAGCGCTCGGTGAGCGGCCGGGATTGGTTTCACTCCGTAGGCTCGGGCCCATGCAACGATGTCCGCCATCATTCTCCCCCTGCGCGGCCATTCCGCGGGGGAGAGGTGGCCCCTACCATCCGGCCGCCCGGACGCTATAGCGGCCGCCCGGGCTGGTACGGTGATGGCTGGACCCGTTGCCCGCTTCCCTCCGCTCGTCTTCCGCCCGCCGTCTGGAAGGGCGACGCGGGCGGCTTACCGAGATCAGGTTCAAAGAGTTGGTGGGCTTGACCCCGCCTCTCAGCTGCTCGCTCCCCCGCGGGCCGAACGGTTAATGACGCCGTGCTTTATTTTAACCGTGCCACGCGCTCTAGCGACTGTCAATCCCCGGCAGGAGAAATGCTTGCGGCCCGACCGTCGACCGATTAGAGTACCGGAGGACAGGGTATCGTCGTGACGGCGGGAAGGGGCCGCTGGGGCATTCGTGCCAGTCTGCCCGCTTTCCGCGCGGCGTTCGAATCCAGGAGCGAGGAGGCTGGTATGAGCGAGAACCGTGTCCCCGGGGTCGGCGAGCGTGCCCCCTCCTTTCGCGCGACGGCCTCGACCGGTCCGGTCGCGCTGGAGGACTTCATCGGCAGGCAGAGCGTCGTTCTCTACTTCTACCCTAAGGCGGATACGCCGGGCTGCACCCGCGAGGCCTGCGGCTTTCGCGATGCGCGCGCCGAGTTCGAGAAGCGCAACGTCGCGGTCATCGGCGTCTCGGCGGATGATGTGGACGCTCAGCAGCGGTTCGCCAGGAAGTACGCGCTTCCGTTCCCCCTGATCGCCGATCCGGAGCGCGCGATTATCGATGCGTATGGTGTCTGGGGGGAGCGGACCCGGCCGGACGGCACGAAGGCCTTCGGCGTTCGGCGCTGGACGTTCCTGATCGACAAGACCGGCACGATCCGCAAGGTCTACCAGAACGTGAGCCCCGATCAGCACGCGGACGAGATCCTGCGCGACATCGACGCGCTGGGACTCGCCGAGCGTGGGGAGGGTTGAGCCCAGCCAGGTCGGCTGATGCATCCCACTGGGAGATACCAATCGCCGCGCCCGTCCCGCGTGCGTGGCTGAAAGCATATCTTTAATAAAGGGTATGGATCAATGGCAGTAACCCGCGAACGCTTTGAGCAGGGCATGACCTATGCGGCCTTCAAGGCCCAGATGACGCGGAACCGGGAGCGGTTCGAGGAGAACGAGCGCCGCTTCACCCCCGACCCAGCTGATCTCGCGGTCTTCCAACAGCTTCCCCGTCCGCTCAATGTCCTGGTCCTGGCGGAGGACTGGTGCGGCGATGTGATCG
>DATGMJ010000068.1:0-6960 GCA_035293685.1 Chloroflexota bacterium
CTTGGCGCCGCCACTGCCTTCTACGCGACCCGCGCCGGTCTGCGAACCGTGGTCATCGAGCGCCGTCCCCTTCTCTGTACCCTGACGACGCCGGTCGCGGCCGGGGGGGTCCGCCTCCAGTTCGACAACCCTGAGGAGACCGAACTCGTCCGCGAGAGTCTGACTGTCTTTGAGCACTTCTCTGAGATCACCGGCCTGCGCGGCTATGACCTCCGCCTGCAGAAGCAGGGATACCTCTTCGTTACCACTCGGCCAGACACGGCCCGGCGTCAGGCCGAGCGTGTGGCCGAACAGCGTGCCTGGGGAGTAACCGACGTCGAGCTACTCACAGGCGACGAGGCGCGCTACCGCTTTCCTTACCTCGCGCCGGAGATCATCTCAGCGCGTTTTCGCGCCGGCGACGGCTTCCTTGATCCGAAGCGGCTGACCTACGGCTACGCGCTGGCCAGCTCTGCCACCTTTGTCCTGGATACAGCGGTCACCGGCTTCACCCTCGCCGCCGGACGCCTCGCACGCGTGGAGACATCGCGCGGATCAATCAGCACCCCTGCGGCTGTCATCGCGGCCGGACCGTTCTCCGGCCCGCTCGCCCGTCTGGCAGGCATTGATCCAGGTTTCACAACCGTCCGCCGTCACCGCCTGACCATGCCAGAAGTACCGGAGGTGCCGCCCGACGCGCCGTTCGTGATCGATGAAGATAATGGTGCCCACTGGCGTCCGGCTTACCAGGGAGCCTACCTCGTTTTCACCGATCCGACCACCCCACCGAGCGAGCCAGCCTGGGATGTGCCGTCGAGTAGCGACTTCGTCTTCCAGCTTCTCGATCCCACGAGCGAGCACGCCGTCGCGCACGCCTGCCCTTTCTGGAGACGGGTCTGGGAGCGCGGGAGCGACCACTGGATTCTCCAGGCCGGGCAGTACACCTATACACCCGACCACCGTCCCTTCCTCGGCCCAACGCCCGTGCCCGGGCTGTACCTTAACGCGGGCTACAGCGGCCATGGTGTCATGGGAAGCGCCGGAGGAAGCCGCCGCGTGGTTGATCTGATCCTCGGCCGTGCGGATCCGCTCCTGAATCCCTTCCGATGGGACCGCCCCCTCACCCACCGGCCATTCGATGTCATCTAGCGGCTCTTCCGACGCCTCAACAGCGCAAGCTGGCCAGAGTCGTTGCTTCTATTCCGTGCAGTTACTCCCACTCGGTGTGGAAAGTGCCGGGCCGATCAATGCGCTGATAGGTGTGCGCCCCGAAAAAGTCGCGCTGGGCCTGGATAAGGTTCACCGGCAGCCGCTCACGGCGGTAGCTGTCGAAATAGGCGAGCGCCGCGCCCAGGCCCGGCACTGGAATGCCAAGACCGACGGCCGCCTGAACGGCCCGCCGCAGGCTCGCCTGCGTCCGCGCCAGGATCGCTGCACACTCCGGGGCTACCAGCAGATTGGCGAGCGACGGGTCGCGGCGGAAGGCCGCCTGGATCAGGTCGAGGAGCCGCGCCCGGATGATGCAGCCCCCCTTCCAGATGCGTGCGATCTCTGCCAGGTCGAGGTCGTAGGCATACTCGCGCGAGGCCGTGCGGAGAAGCGCCATTGCCTGGGCGTAGGAGATCACCATGCCGGCGTAGAGGGCTTCCCGCATCGTGGTCACGAATCCACTATCGAGCGCCTCAGCCGGCAGATCGGGGCCGGTGAGCAGCTTCGCCGCCGCCGCGCGTTCCCTCTTCAAGGCGGAGATGTTGCGTCCCCACAATGCGGCATCAATGTTCGGGATCACCACCCCCAGGTCGAGCGCATCCTGGGAAGTCCATTTGCCGGTCCCCTTCTGCCCGGCCTGGTCGAGGATCAGGTCGACCAGCGGCTGGCCAGTTTCCTCGTCGACACGCTCCAGGACCTTGGCAGTGATCTCGATCAGGTAGGAGTTCAGCTCCCCGCGATTCCACTCGGCGAAGAGCTCGGCAAGCCGTGGGACGCTCAGCCGACATGCGGAGCGCAGCAGATCATAGGCCTCGGCGATCAACTGCATGATCGCGTATTCACAGCCGTTATGGACCATTTTGACGTAGTGGCCCGCCGACCGAGGCCCGATATAGGCGCAACAGGGACCATCCGGCGTCTGCGCGGCGATGCTGGTGAGAATCGGCTCGATCAGCGGATAAGCCTCGCGCGGCCCACCAGGCATGATGCACGGCCCGTTGAGCGCGCCAGCCTCCCCGCCGCTCACGCCGACCCCGAAGTACTGGATGCCCGCTTCGGCAAACTCCGCCGACCGCCGATCGGTATCCTTAAAAAACGAGTTTCCGCCATCCATCACGATGTCGCCCGCGGCGAGGTGCGGGCGAAGCTGGGCAAGAACCTCGTCCACCGGACGGCCGGCTTGAACCATCAGGAAGATCCGACGGGGACGCTCCAGCGACTCGACAAACTCGCGAATGTCATAGGTTGGACGAATGCGCTTCCCCCGCGCCCGTCCCTCGACGAGCTGCCGGGTCCGCTCGGCCGTTCGGTTGTATACCGAAACGCTGAATCCGTGGCGCTCGATATTCAGCGCCAGGTTCTCCCCCATGACTGCGAGACCGATCAGACCAAGAGAGCTCTGCTCCATGGCACGGCCGCCTTTCTCTCTCAATGTAGACTCGGGCGCGATGTCCGGGCAGTCGAGCAGCCCTCAGCGGGCCACATCTCGGCTCGATTGGAGGGCCTGCACCTCGTCCCAGGTCGGCAGCCCCTCAACATCCCCGCTGACGCTCATCGCGCAGGCCCCGACCAGATTCCCCAGACGCATCGACTCGGCAATGCTCCACCCGCGGAGCTGTCCGCTCAGGAAGCCCGCAGCGAAACCGTCGCCAGCCCCAACCGGATCCACCACGCGCTCAAGGGGGAAGGCAGGAACCCGAATGATCCCGTCGTCGCTCAACCCGAGGGATCCCTGCGCGCCAAGCTTCACCAGGACGAGTCGCGGCCCGAGGGCGCGAATCGCCCGGGCTGCACGCTCTGGGTCCGATTCACCGGTCAGTAATTCGGCTTCGTCGGCCCCGGGGAGGACGATGTCGCAATGCGGCAGGATCTCCCGCAGGGTCGTTCGGCAGGTCTCCGCATCCCACAGGCGCAGACGGACGTTTGGATCAAACGACACCAGGGCACCAGCCTGGTGAGCGATCTCGATCGCCGCCAGCACGGTCTCATGGCAGGACGGAGAGAGTGCCGGATTAATCCCGCTGACGTGGAAGTAGCGCGCCCCGACAAAATAGCTCGGGTTCAGATCGGACGGGCTGAGAAAGCTCGCCGCCGATCCTCGCCGATAGTAGATCACCTTGCGGGCCCCGAGCTCGCGCCGCTCTTTGAAAGCAACGCCGGTCGGATGCTCCGGGTCCAGGATGACCTGAGATACATCCACTCCTTCCCCACGCAGGAAGTTTCGGATGTAGAGGCCGAACTCATCATCGCCGAGGCGGCTGATCCAGCCGGCCCGGTGCCCCAGGCGTGCCAGCCCGATCGCTACATTGGCCTCGGAGCCTGCCACGTGCTTGCGGAATAGCTCGATCCCGCGCAACGGGCCGGCCTCGGTGGCGACAAACATGACCATCATCTCGCCGAGCGTGATGACGTCCACCCTACCCCCTGTCTCCACGGGCTCTCCGAAGCGAGAGCCCATCCACACGATACGATGCGGGGCAGCGCCATCCCGAGCACCGTCGCGTCACGGCACGGGCGCTCGAGAATCTCTCTGGCCCCACGTCCTCGTGATGCGTCGAGAGCGTACTCGACCCACTGTCCGGAGTCAATCGGGCACAGATCTGTCGGGCACGGGCAAACGGCGGGAAGCAGAGCACCCGTGCCCCCATCAAAGAGAAAAGCCCCGACCGCCTGCGGTCGGGGCTATCCAGTTCGTCGCAATCAGGAAGCCTTCTCCGAGGTCTCCTTGCTGGCAGCGGTCTCAGTCGACTTGGCGGGCTTCTTGTCGTCGTCGAGCTCCGCGTTGATCGAGCTCTTAAACTCGCGGATACCACGGCCAAGAGCGCCGCCGACATCGCCCAGCTTACCTGGCCCGAAGATCACCAGGGCGATGATCAGAATCAGCACCAGGTGCCACGGCTCAACGATGCCCACTCCCATGACCGTCCACTCTCCTCTCCGAACGTGAATCCCTCCGCGATCCCTCTCTCGACCCCGAGCATGGGCCAAAAGAAGCTACCCGCGGCTGGGCTCTCTCCCCTTCTGCCCGACCTTGTATCAGCCATCGCTATTATACTGCATGCACCCGGAGCCGTACAGTCCCACCGCAAGCAGACCGCGCATTGTCAGGGGACATCCTCTGGCCCGCGATCGACATGGGCATTATAGAAGGCCAGAAGGCGCTCCCGGTCAAACGACGAATAGACTTGCTGATAATCCCATGCCACCGCCATGAGCCGTACACCGTTCGGGAGGCCCGTATACGGCGTGGCAAGGAGCTTCACCTCATCATACCGATCCTTCGGAAAGGTTGCAAAAGCCTGTCGAAGCTGATCGACGATATCCGGGCATCCGGTCGGGCAGTCATAGAGGACGACAATGCCGCCGTGCTCCAGGTTGTGGACCCAGTAGCCGGTTGCGACCGGTTCCGTATAGACCCCCCAGGGCTGGGGCGACGGATAATGCGGACCAGATGCAGGTGGATTCGTCCGGTAAACGATCGCCTGTCCCTCAGCCACATGCTGACGCCCCTCGTCCGGGATGGGAGTCCCGAGCGCATCCGCGCTCGGGGCGGGACGGAGGATAGCGTTCCCGACAGGACGGAGAACAGTGTACCCGACGCCCGCAAGCGCAATCACGATCACGACGACGATCGCCGCGATCAAGGGAACAGCCGAACGCCGCGGCACATTCGCGGTACCGCGACCCGACTGAGTTGAAGGAAGGGCGGTCCCAGAGGGGGGCGGAGACGGATGGGCCTTGACCGCGGACGCAGCCCCCGTCGTTCTGCCCGCGGATGATGAGCGGTCACGCTTCGCGCGGTGGCGCTTCGGCATGGTGTGTTCAATTCCTTTCTCAGCCACCGTGGTCCCACGGTGCTCCTGTAGATTAGCATACTTCGCATCCAAACACATCTAGAGCCCTTGCCGGTACGCTGCGTGCGGTGCCGGGCTCCCGATTCCACTCGATCGGGAGGAAGCTGATGGCAGAACCGGCCGACGAACTGGCACTGGATGATGCCCGCATCGCCGCGAACGTGCGCGAGACACTGCAGTGGGATCCGCGCCTTGATGCCTCGACCATCCGCGTTGAGGTGCTGGACGGAATCGTGACCCTGGCCGGCAGCGTGCGACTGCTCGCCGAGAGCGCTATCGCCGCCGAGGATGCCTGGCGCGTCAAGGGAGTTCGTCAGGTGATCAACGATATCGCGGTGAATCCAACTGCGGTCCGGACCGACGCTGACATCCTGGCCGATGTCCTGAACGCTCTCCGCTACGATCCGCGGGTGGATGAGCACGCGGTGATCCTGCAGGTAGTGGGTGGCGTGGTCACCCTGGCCGGGACTGTCGGCAGCTCCGCCGAAGTGCACGCCGCCGAGGAGGACGCCTGGTTCACGCCCGGGGTCATAGCGGTCACGAATACACTCACGGTCGCACCGGATCGCCGTCGACCCGATAGCGACGTCACGGCCGACGTCCGCGAGGCCCTCACGCGCGACGCCCGGATCACCGATCCCACCCGCATCGGTGTGGAGGTCAGGAACGGGACAGTCACCCTGAGCGGCGGGGTCGATCGTCCGGAGGAGCGACGCGCGGCCGAGGAGGATGCCTGGTTCACCGCCGGGGTTCAGGAGGTGATCAATCATCTGGTCATCAGCCCCCTGACGTCGACCGTCTGAGCTGGTTTCGCCCTTCCCTTCCTTTCTCGGCCTAACCCCGTCCGGGCCAGGCTGTCGTCGGGCCGGACTGGCTGCCGGCCGGGGTGACGCCAGGGGAACGGGATGGGAGTATAATGGCCAGGACAAGGGGGTCGCCTGGCCACCGGATCCAGGTGGCCAGGCGACCCCGCCTGGGGGAGGACAACAGTGAGCGGATTCTTTCTCTTTGCCGCCAGTTTCCTAGCGACAGGGGTCGAGATGGTGGAGGCATTGACGATCATCCTGGCGACCGGCCTCACCCGCGGCTGGCGGAGCACCTTTCTTGGGGCCGGCCTGGCCGCCGCCGCGCTCGCGGTGATCGTTGCCGCCCTCGGATTCACCCTGACCACCGTTGTCCCGATCGATCTCCTGCGACTGGTCGTCGGCGGCTTTCTGCTCATCTTCGGCTTGCAGTGGCTGCGCAAGGCCGTGCTCCGGTACGGTGGGCTCAAGGCGTTCCACGATGAAGATCAGATCTTCGCGCGCGAGGTCGCGGCATTACGGTCCGATCGTCCGGTCAGGGCAGAGATCGACTGGACGGCCTTCGTTGTCTCTTTCAAAGGCGTTTTGCTGGAGGGACTGGAGGCGGCCTTCATTGTGATTACCTTTGGCAGTGCGGCCCGGGACGCACGAGTTGGGGGGCTGGCCGGCGTTGGACTGGCCGCCGTGGCCGCGGCCGCTGCACTTGGTATCGTCATCCTGGCCGGCCTGCTTGTCCACCGGCCGCTGAGCCGCGTTCCAGAGAACACGATGAAATACGCCGTCGGGCTTATGCTCACCTCCTTCGGAACATTCTGGGCTGGTGAGGGTGTGGGCATCCGCTGGCCGCTCGAGGATGCAACAATCCTCCTTCTGCTGGCTGCATATGCCGCGGCAAGCTGGCTCATGGTAGCTGCCCTACGACGCGGTCGTTCAGCCGAGCGCCTGGCTGGAGAAATAGCATGATCGGGGCACTGCTCCTGCGCTTCCTCGCCTTCTGGTACGATTTCCTCATCGGCGACGCCGCTGAGATCGCGGTGGGGATCGTGCTCCTGCTCGCCGCCGTGGGCTTTGTTATTCGGTCGGGCATAGTTCCGGCTCTCGATGCCGGGGTCGCG
>DATGMJ010000069.1:0-7170 GCA_035293685.1 Chloroflexota bacterium
CGATTGTCGATTCAAGGGCGAAGAAGGCCTGAGGCGCACCAGGCGCGCGATAGGCGCCGGGCCCGACGTGATTGGTGAGGACCTCGAACCCGCGGATGTCCAGGTTCGGCCAGCGGTACGCTCCTAGCAGGATGCAGCAGATACCCAGCGGCGATGAGCCGGGGAAGGCCCCGGTGTCGTAGGTGACCTTCGCCTGCAGGGCGGTCAGGTGCCCATCGCGCCGGGCGCCGACCCGCATCTCGAGAACCGCCCGTGAGGCCGGATTTGCCGCCTGAAACTCCTCCATACGCGTGAAGACAAGCCGCACCGGCCGCTTCGCGACCATGGCCACCGCACCGATCAGGGGCTCAATCAACACGAACTTGCCGCCGAAGCCGCCTCCCACGGGCATCGGCACGATTTTCACCCGATGAGCGGGAAGGCCGAGCAGTTTGGAGATCTCCTGGCGCGTGTAGAAGACCCCCTGGGTCGCGCTCCAGATCGTCAGGGTGCCGAGCGGATCCAGCCAGGCGACTGCCGACTGCGGCTCGATGTAGGACTGGTGCGCCCACTGGGTCCGATAGGTGCGCTCGATGACCACATCGGCGTCCTGGAAGCCCCGGGCCACGTCACCTCGCGTGAAGTGGATCCGGTTCGCGACGTTGGGCGGAAGCGGCTCAGTGTCCTCTGCCTGGCCGGCGCCGACCGTCGCGTGGAGGGAAACATCTTCGGAACCGCCGGTCCGGTGCAGGCGGACCGGCGGTGCATCCGGAGCCATGGCCGCCTCGAGATCGAGCACCGCCGGCAGTACCTCGTACTCGACCTGCACGAGGGGGACCGCGTCTTCCGCGGCCGCCTCCGTCTCGGCCAGGACGACCGCCACCGGCTGCCCGCTGAAGACCACCTCCTCCCGGGCGATCGGCTCGCCCTTCCGCGACGACTCGGGACGGGCGATCGGCAGATCTGCACCGGTGATCACCTGGACAACGCCGGGCACCTTGAGCGCCTCGGATGGGTCGATGCGGACCAGACGCGCATGGGCGTACGGACTGACAACCAGGCGGGCGTGAAGCATTCCCGGTAGCCGAAGATCGCCCGCGTACTGGAGCTGGCCGGTGACCTTCTCGAAACCATCAACGCGGCGGACAGACTTGCCAATTGTCGTGAACGCGGACATCAATACCGTCCTCCCGGAAAGCTTCTTCAAGAAGAGGCACGAGAAAGGATCACGCGGGACCAGTATAGCGCCGGGCCCTCCAATGGTCTACCCTGGCCCCCGAGCGGGCGGGTGGGTGGTGCAGAGGGAAAGGCTGGCCGGTGCGATCCTCTTGCTCGGGCGAAATCCGTCGCCGTAGAATCCAAAGGAGGAGGTGCGCATCAGCGAGAAGAGAGGGCAATGAGCGACGATACCTTGCGGTACGGCGAGCGACAGATTCTCGATGCCCGTCTGGAAGCGGTCCCGAACCCAGCGCCGGAGCGTGACTACCGTATTGATCTTACCTGTCCGGAGTTTACCTGTCTGTGTCCGCGGTCAGGCTTTCCGGACTTCGCGACAATCCACATCGCCTACGTGCCGGATCGGACCATCGTTGAGCTGAAATCGCTCAAGCTGTACATCAACCGTTTTCGCAACGAGTATCTGTTTCACGAGGCTGCGATCAATCGCATCCTCGATGATCTGGTCGCGCTCCTGGATCCCCGCTGGATCGAAGTGGTCGGTGATTTCAACGTGCGCGGCAACATCCATACTGTCATTACCGCGCGCCACGGCCGCCCCGGCTACGTGCCGCCGCCCCCGCCGCCTCCGGGCACTACCCGCTGAGCCGAGGCAGCATCCGGCCGGTGCGGGGAGGTCTCAGCGCCGGACGCGCAGGGGAATAACCTCCCGACTTGATTCGGGCGTCGGTTCCGGATCCGGCTTCCAGTTCTCGATCTCCGCCAGGAGGGCCGGGATCAGCTGATCCTCACTAGCAGTGCGTACGAGTTTGCCGCGGCGGTAGATCGCGCCGCGGCCGCGGCCGCCAACCACGGCGAGATCCGCTCCGGCTGCCTCGCCTGGCCCGTTCACGACGCACCCCATCACCGCGACGCGCAAGGGGGTCTTCACCGTCTTCAGGGCGGCCTCGACCTCGGCGGTTAGTCGGAGCAGGTCCACCTCGGTGCGTCCACACCCCGGACAGGCAGTGAGCATGGGGCCGTGTGCCCGAATCTCCAGCGCCTTGAGGATCTCGTAGGCGACCTTCACCTCGTCCGTCTTGTCCGGCGTGGTCAGCGAGACCCGGAGGGTATCGCCGATCCCTTTCGCCAGCAGAGCCCCGATGCCGATAGCTGACTTGATCGCCCCGCTCCACGGGGTACCAGCCTCGGTCACGCCAAGGTGCAGGGGATAGTCGGTTTGCTCGGAGAGAAGCTCATAGGCGCGGATCATATTCGGCACTTCGCTGAACTTCACCGAGACGATGATATCGTGGAAGCCCAGCTCCTCGCAGAAGCGGATATGATCGAGCGCCGATTCGACCGCGGCCTCCGGCGTCGGGTACCCGTACTTGTCCAGCAGGCGCGGCTCGATCGAGCCGCAGTTGACGCCGATGCGGAGCGGAATCCCAGCCTGCTTGGCCGCGAGGACGACCGCCTCGATCCCCTTCTGGCCAGCCTTGACGAAGATGTTGCCGGGGTTGATCCGCACCTTATCGACCCCTTGCTCGATCGCTTCAAGGGCCAGCTGATAATCAAAGTGGATGTCCGCGATGAGTGGGATCGCGATGCGGCTCTTGATCTTATGTAGGACCGATGCCGCCTTTCGATCCGGCACGGCGACCCGAATCAGCTCGCAACCGGCCTCTTCAAGGCGGTGAATCTGAGCCACGGTCGCATCGACATCCCGGGTGTCGGTGTCGCACATCGATTGCACCCGGATCGGGGCATCTCCCCCAACAGCGACCTTTCCGACGAAGACCTTCCGTGTGGGCCGTCGCTTGGCGATCATCCGATCCTGTTCCTCCCCGAGCTTCCGTGCCGTAGTGCGATATAGATATCGACAAACCGCGAGAAAAGTTTCACGAAGTGTCGTGCGGGATCCATGATATCACTGCCGCTCGCCGGGCGTCCCGTCGACAGCCCCGTGTGCGCTCTCGGCGAAACCGATCAGGAGCTCGATGAACAGCTGGGCGAGCGGCGAGAGACGCCGATGTGCGTAATGGACGTAGTAGAGCGGCAGTTCTGAACCTGGATCGGCCAGCGGCGGTGCCGCGAGCGTTCCGAGAGCGACCTCGCGCGAGACGGCGAAAGCGGGGGCTACCGTCACGCCGTAGCCCGTCTCGACCGTCCGCTTGATCGCCTCGAGATGATCCATCTCAATAATTTCGTTTTCCTCGACGCCCGCTCGCTGGAGGATGCCGTCAATGAAGCGGCGGATCGCCGAGGCGCGTCCGCGCAGGAGCAGCCGCCGGCCCTGGAGCTCGCGCGCCCATACTCGCGGCCGACTGGCCAGCGGGTCATCTGGCTGAAGAACGACCACCAGCGGCACGCGCCAGAATGTCCGCTGGGTCAGAAGGTGATGCGGCTCCTGGCGCGCCCAGATCGCGATCTCTACTTCGTCTTCCAACACCGCATCGAGGAGCCGATCACTGTTGCCGACCACCAGACGCAGCGCCGCCTCCGGCCGCCGGGTGTGGAAGGTGCGGATGAGATCCGGCAGGACGTAGGTTCCAACCGTGTCTCCCGCGCCGACCCGTAGGGTAAGCGCCGCGCGCCCGGCTGCCTCGCGCGCAGCACTGGCCGCTTCCTCGAGCAGGGCCAGGAGACGGAGGACATACGGCAGGAGCGCCTCGCCAGCCGGCGTCAGCCGAACTCGCCGGCCCAACCGCTCCAGAAGCGGGAACCCCAGTTCCGCCTCCAGCGCCCGCACCTGCTGGGTGACCGCCGGCTGGCTCAAATACAGCCGTTCCGCCGCGCGGGTGAAGCTCCCGGAGGTGGCCACCTCGTAAAATGTACGCAGATGCTGGAGCTGCAGCACTGCCGACTAACCATAAGAAAAACTTGGTATCACTATCATAAACGACTATTCGACTTATAGCAAGCCATGCGCTAATCTGGAGTGGATATCGCGTGCTGTGCTATGGCGGGAGAACGGCACAGTCCGGGGCGCTTGGCTCCGGTCGGTGCGGTACCGGCGTCTCCGGGGCCACGCAACACGCATCCCTCGACCATGAGTGGAGGAGTACGGTGAGCAACCCGGATGTCACCTGGTTGATTGGCGGCCCCCAGGGAGGGGGCATCAACGTATCTGCCGAGACCTTTGCTCGGGCGATCGTCCGGGGCGGTCTGCGCGTGTTCGCCAACATTGAGTATCACTCGAACATCATGGGTGAACACAGCTACTATCGCGTCCGGATCAGCGAACGGGATCGCCATTCGATCCTCGATCGCGTCAGCATCGTCGTCGCCCTGGATGAGGAGACACTCGTTGGTGAGCCGCACGCCAAGTTCACTGCCCACCGCGGGCACGTTCGCGAGCTGATTCCTGGTGGGGCGGTCGTGTATGACGCCGGGATCAAGCTGGACCCTGCGGCGCTGGGTCGAGAGGACATCCGTCTCTACCCGGTTCCCTACCAGGATCTCTTGCGACAGACCCTGCGTGAGTTTGGGCGGGAGGATCAGCTCAGCCGTCTGCGGGTGATGATGAACACGATCGCTGTGGGCGCATCTCTTGCCGTGCTGGACTATGATCTCCGGCTCTTCGGTGACGTCATCCGGGAGGGGTTCACCGGACGGCGGCGGGAGGTTGCCGAGATGAACGTCCGGGCGGCAGCCCTCGGCTATGACTACGTCCGACAGACCTTTGGGAACGATTTCCCATTCAAGGTCCACCCGCGGTCGAGCCCGGATGGATCGGCGGCCCGTCCTATGCTTCTGCGCGGCATGCACGCCTGCGCTATCGGGAAGATCAAGGCTGGTCTGGCCATCCAGACCTACTACCCGATCAGCCCCGCGACCGATGAGAGCGTTTACCTCGAGGCCCAGCAGCGCAATTACGACCTCGTTGTTGTCCAGACCGAAGACGAGATCTCAGCGATCAATATGGCAGTTGGCGCGGCGCACGCTGGCGTCCGGGCCGCCACCTCAACCTCTGGACCGGGCGTCTCCCTGATGGTCGAGGGGATCGGGTTCGCCTCGATGACCGAGGCGCCGGGCCCGGTCCTCTTCTTCTGGCAGCGCGGCGGCCCCAGCACCGGCCTTCCCACGCGCGAGGAGCAGGCCGACCTCCGCTTTGCTCTCCAGCTCGCCCACGGTGAGTCTCCCCATATCGTCGTCGCGCCAGGGGATCCCCAGGAAATCTTTGATGACTCGTTCGAGTCGTTCAACTGGGCTGACCGCTATCAGATGCCGGTCGTCGTGATGCTGGACAAGTACCTATCGACCGCGCACTGGACGATCGACGAGCTGAAGACTGAGGGATTGACCATTGACCGCGGGTTGGTCTGGCACCCGAACGGCACGGGCGAGCGCTACCTCCGCTACGCCTTCACCGAGACCGGCGTCAGCCCGCGGGCGATCCCCGGCCAGGAGGGCGGTATCTTCTGGTCTACGACAGATGAGCACGACCCCGAGGGACACATCACCGAGGATGCGACAAACCGCATCAAGATGATGGAGAAGCGCATGGGCAAGCTCGACCTGGCGGCCCGAGAGATCCCGGTCGAGCGCAAGCTCCGCCTCCATGGCCCGGCCGATGCCGATGTTACGGTGATCGGCTGGGGATCCACCAAGGGAGTTATCCTTGACGCGCTGGAGGAGTTGAACAGCCGGGGAGATCTCCGCTGGAACTACCTCCAGGTTCGGCTCCTTCGCCCATTCCCGAGCGCTGAGGTCGCTGAGATCCTCCAGCGCGCCCGGCGGACAGTCCTGGTCGAGTGCAACTATACCTGCCAACTTGGTCATCTGATCCGCGAGATGACCGGCATCGCCGTCGATCATGAGGTTCCGAAGTATGACGGCCGTCCGTTCTCCCAGGAGGAACTCATCGAAGCGCTGGAGAAGGCTATTGCGACGGGCGAGCGGCGCGTTGTCGTATCTCATCTTTCGGCATAGGGAGGCGAACCGTGGCAACGAGACTGGAACTCAAGGTATATCGCGCGGATACCCACAATAACTGGTGTCCCGGCTGTGGTGACTTCGGCATTCTCGCAGCGATTCAGATGGCCCTCTTCCAGCTCCGGATTGAGCCGCACCGGGTCGCTATCTTCTCCGGCATCGGCTGTTCCGGTAAGACCCCGCACTACGTGAATGCGTACGGCTTCCACACCCTCCACGGACGCGTGCTTCCCGTCGCGACCGGGGCCAAGATCGCGAACAAGGACCTGACGGTCATCGCCGTTGGCGGCGATGGCGACGGCTACGGCATCGGCGCGGGCTACTTCGTCAACGCGGGCCGTCGGAACCTCGATTTCACCTATCTTGTCTTCAATAACGGCGTTTATGGCCTGACCAAGGGCCAGGCCTCGCCGACCCTGGCAAAGGGCATCAAGACAAAGTCGCTTCCCGAGGAGACAATCCTCGAGGGGCTCAATCCGATCGCCCTGGCTGTTGGCGCGGGCTACACGTTCATCGCCCGTGGCTATGCCCTCGATGTGCGCTATCTCGCCAATCTCATCGCCCAGGCGATTCGGCACCGCGGCAGTGCCTTTATCGACATCCTGCAGACCTGCCCGACCTACAACGACCTTTATACGAAAGACTGGTACGAAGAAGGAGTGGACGGGCACTCGCGCCTCTACAAGCTCGAGGATGAGGGCTACGATCCGGTTGTCCATGATCCCGCGAACGCTGACGAGATCGTCGCCAAGAAGATCCAGGCAGTGGCGAAGTCGTACGAGTGGGGGGACCGCATCCCAATCGGTGTGTACTACCAGATCGAGCGGCCTACCTATGAGGAGGAACTCACTGCCCGCCGCCCGTCGCTCCGGGAGAAGGCCCTGGTCGATATTGACCTCACCGACCGGGATGTAACGCCGCTCCTGGAGGCCCTGCGGTAGATACGCACCCTGCCGGGATATCTCCTGTGCCGGCGCCTCTCCCGGACGATGGAGATCCGGGCGGTTGCAGGGCCCCGAAGCTTACTCGTAGAGCTCGCCGGTCGCGCCTTCTAGACGGGGCGGTCCCCGGCGGGGACGTGTGGCGATCTGCTCGAAG
>DATGMJ010000070.1:0-37555 GCA_035293685.1 Chloroflexota bacterium
GCCAGGACCGCCAGGATGCGCTCAGCGGCATCGACGTGCTCGCGCAGGAAAGCGCGAAAGTCCTGCCGGTGGAGCACGAGCGCCTCGACGGGTTCGAGGGCGATGACGGTCGCCGAGCGCGGCTGATCGTCCAGCAGGGACATCTCGCCGAAGAAATCGCCGGGGCCAAACAGTGCGACAATCGCTTCGTCACCCTCAGCGGTCGAGAGAACGACCTTGACCTGACCGCGCAGGAGAATGACGAGGTAGCGGCCGGGTTCTCCCTCGGTGAAGATAGTCTGGCCGCGGCGATAGCGGCGGAGCCTCAGACATTCTGCGAGATGGGCCCGCTCGTGCGCGGCGAGGCCCCTGAAGAGCGGAATAGCGGCAAGGACGGCATCTGGATCACGACGACCCTGGCGAACCGTCATCCGCCCCTGCTCAGGAAGCATGTCTCCTGATCGCCGCTCCTTATCCGGCCGAATTGCTGTCCGGATGGCTGTCCGCGAGGTGCCTGGTATCACATTCAGCCGTGATCGCCTGCCGCGGAGAGACCGGGCCTGCACGCCCGCGACAGACACGCCCTCGGCGGCCGACACGGTGGACTGCTGGTTCCGTCGGATATTCTATGCGCGGCCGGTGCCCCGCGCAACGGTATCGAGCGGGAGGGCGTACTGCCAGCCG
The DNA here is from genome assembly GCA_035293685.1 of Chloroflexota bacterium. Taxonomy (GTDB): domain Bacteria; phylum Chloroflexota; class UBA6077; order FW602-bin22; family CADDYW01; genus JADGGD01. Next base: position 664 of record DATGMJ010000070.1, read on the forward strand.
ACGCGGGCGGGCCGGGGATCAGCTGGCGGCGATCGGTGGTCCAGGCCGGTCAGGGCGATCGCTGTGCCAACGCGCTGGAGCACCTGCTCACGGTAGGCCGGCGGCGGATCTGCCCGGCCGCGGTATCCGCGCTCGTAGCTGGCGGCGAGGTGGGGAAACTCCTGACGGAGGAACTGAATGAACCACTCCCGCAGACCCGGCGCAAGGCGCAGAACGCCCGGCCAGACGGCCACTGCGCCGTGATCGGCCGCTGCCTGCACGACTGCCTGGATTGCCGCCCGGGAGTCGGTGAGGCCCGGCAGGATCGGGGCGAGGAAGATGCCGGCCGGAATGCCTGCCGCGCGGAGCCGTTCGAGGGCGCGCAGGCGACTGGCCGGCGGCGGTGTGCCCGGCTCCACGCGCCGCCAGAGGTCGCGGTCGAGGGTGATAAGGCTGATGTGGACCATAAAGCGGGTCTCCCGAGCGAGCTGCTGCATAATGTCGCGGTCGCGCACGACGAGGGTGCCCTTGGTGGTGACCGAGCAGGGGTTGGCGGCATCGGCCAGGACCGCGAGGCAGTGTCGGGTCAGCCGAAGGCGTCCCTCGATGGGCTGGTACGGATCGGTTGCCGTGCCGATCACGATGGTTTCATGGCGCCACGATGGGCGGCGAAGCTCCGCGCGGAGTACCTCGGCGATGTTCAGCTTGGCAAAGATGACCTCTTCGAAGTCGCGGCCGAGGTCAAGGTCGAAGAACGCGTGGCTCCGCCGCGCGTAGCAGTACCGGCACTTGTGTGCACAGCCGCGGTAGGGATTAAGGCTCCAGCGGAACGGCATCCGGTCAACCCGGTTCAGCGCCGATCGGCAGGTGATCAGCTCGACGGGCATCTCGTTACTCCTCGCTCCCGAGGTTTGCCACGCCCACTATAGAATATATGTTCTATTCTGTCAATGGGCGGAACCCCGCTCGGTGCTCGGCACGGGCCGCTCAGCCGACCTCGACCTCGGAGGCGTCGCCGACGTTCAGCCGCCGGAATGCCCCCTTGACCACCGCGTTGCTTCCGACAACCGACTCGGTGAGGGCGACGCCGCAGATCGTTGCCCCATCGCTCAGGATCGAGTCGCGCACGATCGAGTCGCTGATCGTGACCCCGTCAGCCACGCTCACGTATGGGCCGATGACGGAGTTCTGGATCCGGGCCGTCGGCGAGACATACACGGGAGGGATGATAACAGAGTTCTCGGTCTCGGCCGGCAGACGCGCGTGGCCGTTGCTGAGGAGGTATCGGTTCGTGTGAACGAGCGCCTGAACGGTCCCACAGTCTTCCCATGCCTCGACCGTCCACGCCTCCAGGTGGGCGTTGCGATCAAGCATGATCTGCAGGGCGTCGGCGAAGTAATACTCCCCCCCGGTCTGGATGTCGCGATCAATGACCTCCCGGAGCGCTTCCCGAAGCAGCTGCCAGTTGCGGAGGTAGTAAACGCCGATGATGGCCAGGTTCGACACGGGCGTCTTCGGCTTCTCAACGAGGCGTGTGATCCGTCCGTTCTCGATGACTGCGACGCCGAAGCGGCGCGGGTCTTCGACTTCCTTGACGTATAGGACCCCGTCTGACTGCACGTCCAGCAGACGGGTAAGGTCTGCCTTGACAATCGTATCGACGAAGATAATCAGCACCGGCTGATCAATATACTCGCTTGCCAGGTTGATCGCGTGGGCCTGACCGCGCAGCTCGGTCTGTTCGACGAAGCGAGCCGGGAAGGTATAGCGTGCGCGGACGTATTCTTCGATCTGATCGCCGAGGTAGCCGGTGATAAAGATGACCTCCTCAATCGGAAGGCCGTGGAGACTATCGAGGACGTGACCGAGGACAGTCTTCCCGGCCACGCTGACGAGCGGCTTTGGCTTCGAATAGGTGTGAGGCCGGAGGCGAGTACCGAGCCCGGCCATCGGCAGGACGACTTTCACGCTCTTCTCCTTGGCTCCACCGCCGGATGCGATCTGTTCCCGCTGGCGTTCGCCTTTACCAGGCAGTCCATCCGCCATCGACCAGCAAGGTGTGCCCGGTGATGAGATCCGCCGCTGGACTGGCCAGGAAGACGATCGCCCCGGCAACGTCCTCAACCCGGCCGATCCGTCCGAGGGGCGTACGGCGCAAGATATCGGCCCGGGTCTCCGGGTCTGACAGTGTCGGCACGGTCAGGGGGGTCTCGATGTAGGTTGGGCCAACGGCGTTCACGTTGATCCCGTAAGGGGCCCACTCAATCGCGAGCGCTCGGGTGAGGTTGACCACCCCGCCCTTGGACGCGCAGTAGGCCGCGCGCTTGACGTAACCCACGACCCCGTTGATCGAGGCCAGGTTGATGATCTTGCCCCGCTTCTGCTTGATCATCTCGCGTGCCGCGGCCTGACAGCAGAAGAAAAGCCCTTTGAGATTCACGCCCAGGACGAAATCCCAATCTTCCTCGGTGACCTCGAGTGCAGGACGCGTTCGATTTACCCCTGCGCTGTTCACCAGGATGTCCAGACGTCCGAACCGCTCGACCGTGCCCGCCACGAACGAAGCGATGCTCGCGGTCTGGGTTACATCCAGCGGCAGGGCCACTGCCTGCTGACCGGTCGCACTGGCGATCTGATCAGCTGCCTCTTCCGCTCGTCCGATGAGGTGCGGGAGCTCGCCCAACACGACATCTGCTCCCGCTCGGGCGAGTGCCCAGGCAGCGGCCCGTCCGATGCCACTGCCGCCGCCGGTCACGGCCGCGATCTGCCCATCGACCCGGGAGCTCGGAAAGTCCATGGGGCTCCTCCAATCCTTCTCCAGGCGGTCCTGCTCACCGTGCTCAGGTGCAGAGTATACCAGGTGAAGCGGAGAGGCGGAGCAGCAGCACGATGAGGAAACGTAGCTTTGCGCGCGCTTCCGCACGGGCACCGCCGAGGCGCCGCGCTTCTACGCCCCTTTTAATGGACCCCGTGCCTGGTATCGGGCACCATGGATAAGAAAGGGGAGACGCGTGGCTCTTCGTACGCTCGTACCCTGGTGCTGCCTGATCTTTCTGCTCCTGTCAGTGGCCGCAGGCTGCGCGTCCGCTCGCCAGGATGACGGCTACGTACTGCTGGCCCGCTACAAGGAGGAATGGAAGCGCACTGCGCCGGGGCACCTGCTCCAGGCGCCAGTGTTCCATCCCACCCCATCCGCGGGATCCAGTGGTGCCGCCGGGGGGGCGGCGCATGGGGTGGTCGTCTTCCTCGACCCCGGCCACGGCGGAGTAGACACGGGCACGATTGGCACGACCATCGATGGCCAGACGGTCGCAGAGAAGACGATTACCCTGGCGATTGCCCAGAAGACCGCTGCCTATTTGGAGCAGGAAGGATACGTTCCCGTCCTCTCCCGTACCGATGACTCGCTGCCGGGTGCGGCGCCGTCCGACTATACGAGCGATGGCAAGGCTCTCACGCCCGATGGGGTGCTTGCCGATCTTCAGCGCCGCATTGACCGCGCGAACGCCAGCCACGCTCGCGTTTTGCTCAGCATCCACCTGAACGGCTTCTCGGATCCCTCGGTTGGCGGATCAGAGACGTTCTACGATTCAGCGCGTTCCTTCGGCGACGAGAACCGGCGATTCGCGACGCTGATCCAGGAGTCGCTGATCTCCGCTTTCCGAGCGAACGGCTACGATACGCCGGATCGCGGCGTGACGGACGACGTGGATCTGCAGACTGAAAGCCTTGGCGCTCTGGATGGCACCTACCGCCATCTGGTGATCCTGGGACCAGCGGTTCCCGGCCGGCTGCGCCCGAGCGAGATGCCGGGAGCCCTGAGCGAGCCCTTGTTCCTCTCCAATCCGGCCGAGGCATCCGCCGCGGTGGATCCGGCGGTGCAGGATCTGATTGCCAGCGCCTATGCGCGGGCGATCGACCAGTTCCTCTCGAACCGATCGTGACCGTCGCCCGGGTCAGCCGGTCCGGGTGGGCCGTGCGCCTTGAGGGATGGATGCACCGCTGAGGATAGGCCGACCGCGGAAAGCGCTCGGAGCAGGGGCCGCCGGCAGGTCAGGGACGCACGGCGCCCTGGCGGTCCGTCCGGGCGCGGTAGAGCCCGCCGTCGTAGCCGGTGACGTAGAGGGTGCGCAGATCATCGTCGCCAAAGCAGCAGTTGGTCGGGATGGTTGGCGTCGGATGCTCGGCAACGATCGCGCCGTCCGGTGCAAAGATGGCGATACGCGGTCCGGGGCCGCTTTCGGTCCAGCCGCAGGTTGCGACGATATAGCCTTCTGCGTCGACGCGCATGCCGTCGATCCCGCGGTGCGGTCCGAAATCGTGCAATACCCGGCATTCTCCGAGCGAGCCGTCGGCCCGGACCGGGTAGGCCCGGAGCTGGCGGTGGCCCTGTGGGGCCGGCGGGGACTCGGCCACGTAGAGCGTTCGGAAGTCCGGGGCAAAGGCGATGCCGTTTGGCCGGGTCGTATCGAACGTGACGCGTGCGATGTCCCAGGAGCCATCACCGCGCGGATCCAGGCGGTAAACGGAGTCGTGATCCAGTTCCATGTCTGAGCGGTCGCCGTAGCGTGGATCGGTGAACCAGACCCGTCCGCGGTCATCAACCACGAGGTCGTTCGGGCTGTTCAGGCGTCGGCCGCCAAATCGGTCGGCGAGCGTGATTCGCGAGCCATCGGCCTCGTAGCGAGCAACACGGCGGGCACCGCCCTCGGCCACATAGAGCCGTCCCTGGCGGTCGCGGGCGAGGCCATTTGCCCCGCCGGTATCGTGGTAGAGGGGCTCGCAGGCATTGGTGTGTGGCACATAGCGCATGATGCGGTTCGACGGGATATCGGTGAACAGGACAGCATCGCCTGTCCAGACCGGCCCCTCGGTGAAGGAGAACGGCCCGGCCACGCGCTCGAACTCCCAGGACATCCCTGTCTCTCCTTGCGGCACCAGCGCGAGCGGGTGGCGGTGCCGTAGAGCTCCCGCACGGAATCGGCCCCCCGCCCCGCCGGTGCTGCTGTCCCCCTTTAGCCTTCCAGCTTCGCTGATTCCAGGATGATCTCGACCCCTGCCAGGGCCTTCGAGACCGGACAGCCCTTGGCTGCAGCGTTCGCCGCCTCGCTGAAGCCGTCCTGACTCAGTCCGGGCACGACGCCCGTCACGCTAATCCGAGACGTAGTGACCTTCCAACCGCCTGCCACTTGCTCGAACGCCACCACAGCAGTCGCACTCAGGCGAGAGGGCGGCGTGCCGCGCTGGCTCAGTTCGTGCGACAGGGCCATGCAGTAACAGCCGGCATGGGCGGCGGCGAGCAGTTCCTCTGGACTTGTCATCCGAATGCCCTCGGCCCGCTCGGTCCGAGCGGCCCAGGTCAGCGACACCGGCCCAAAGGCGCCGCTGCCGGCCGCGACGGATCCGTGGCCCTGGGCGAGGCTCCCTTCCCATGTGGCGGTCGCGCGACTGTTTGCCATAGCATCCTCCTGCGGTTACAGATCATTTCTATGCGCTGCCCGTACGCACGAAGCGGGCGGCCGGGAACGCACCGGCGCCTGCCCGGGCGTCGGGGTTTCTCCAGTATACCAGACGCCCGGTGATCAACCCGCGTGAGACCGGATAAAGTCGAGGACGCGACGCCAGGCATCGGCGGACGCCTCGGCGAATTCGGTCTGCCGTCGGTCGAAGAAGCTGTGCGGCGCTCCCGGATAGGTGACGATCTCGTGCTCGATCCCCGCTTCGCTGAGCGCACGATCGAACGCCTCGACGGCGCTCGCCGGGATGGCAGGGTCGGCTCCCCCGAAGAGGCCGAGAATCGGGCAGGCGAACTCGCGCACACGGTCAATCGGTGCGGGCGATCCGTCACGTGTCGGGCCGAGGGGACGGCCGTAGAAGCCGATGGCGCCGGCCAGGCCGAGCTGATTCGCCGCCTGGATCCACGAAACCGCTCCGCCGAAGCAGAAGCCCAGGGTGAAGAGCGAGCGCACGGCTCCGCCCGCCGGAGAGCGGAGGTAGGCGGCTGAGGCGGCGACATCGGCAGCCAGGGTCTCGGCGCGTGTCTGGGCAACGTGAGGCTGCCAATCGAAGTCGTCACCGCGCGGTGCCGTGCCGGCTGTCCGGCCAAAGTAATCCATAGCCAGGGCATCGATGCCGTTCTCGGCGAAGCGGACGGCCAGCTCTTCGTAGAATGGGTGAAGGCCCCGAATATCCGGCAGGATCACCACGCCTGCACCGGTCGGATGGGCTGCACGGGCAGCGTAGGCGCGGAAGCGCGCGCCGTCCGACGCGGTGAGGATGATCTCGCCGGCGCTCTCTGCTCCGCCGGCGATCGGGGCGATCGGCGGGCGGGCATCCCGGTCATAGCACATCGAGTTCCCTCCACAGCTCGTCCGGAATCGGCATCCGGGCAAGCTCGATTGTCTGAGCAAGACGCTCCGGGCGAGTCATGCCAACGATGGTCGAAGAGATCCGCGGGTCGCGGAGCGAGAACTGCAGGGCGGCGGCCGCCAGCGGAACCCCATAGCGCGCGCACAGCGCCTCCGCACGGCGAGCGCGCTCCAGGAGCGCGGGCGGTGCCTCACGGTACATGTAGCGTGGGTATGCGTCTGGCCCCTTGGCAAGCAGCCCGCTCCCGTAGGGGGCAGCGTTCGCGACTGCGAGACCGTGCCGTGCGGCCAGGTCAAGGAGGGGTTCGGCCTCGCGATTGAGCAGGGTGTACCGATTGTGCGTGATCACCGCCTCGAAGCAGCCGAGTTCGACGTACCGGATCATGAGATCGATCGGCCCACCCGCGACGCCGAGATGTTCGATCACACCCTCGGCGGCCATCCGCCGCAACGCGTCGAGCGCACCCCCCGGCGCGGTGATCTCCTCGAAGGGGCGGTGTTCGGGATCGTGGAGGTAGCAGATCTGGAGCCGGTCCAGACCGAGGAGGCGCAGGCTCCGCTCGACGCTCCGGCGCATCTGGTCGCCGCTGAAGTCGCCGGTCTGGAGGTCCCGGTCGGCCTTGGTGCTCAGGACGTAGCCGGCAGGAAGGCCGCCGAGCTCGCGGAGGACGATGCCAATCCGGCGCTCGCTCTCACCGTCACCGTACGAGGCGGCGGTATCGAGGAAGTTCACCGGTCCGTGAAAGATTGCCCGGATCGTCGCGAGTGCCTGCTCCTCCCCGACGGCGTAGCCGAACGTCTCCGGCATATTACCGAGTGGTGCACAGCCGATGCAGATCGGGGTGACGAGAAGACCGGTGCGCCCAAATGGGCGCCGCTCGGTCGGATCGGGAGTGATTGGTAACGACACGCGCCGCCTCCGATGAAGGGATCGCCCGCAGTCCCCTGGGGCCGCATCTCCCGCTGAGGATACGCCGGGCTATGGCGTGCGTCAACGGTAAATTGTCGAGATTCCCGAGTCCCTTGTGTTATAATGGTCACGCTCGCCCGGTTCACAAACAATGCGGTCAGCCGGGCGCGGTAATGGACGCGTCATGACGGAGGCCACCGTGGCAGTGGAGGTACGCGTGCCGCCGGTCCTGCGCAAGTTCACGACCGGGGCGCACACGGTTCAGGGCGAGGGGCGAACGATCGCCGAGCTCCTCGATGATCTGGACCGTCGGTACCACGGTCTGAAGGCCGAGATTATCAACAGCGACGGCACGGTGCATCGATTTATCAATATTTACCGCAATGGCGAGGACATTCGCTACCTCGACCGGCTGAATACCCCTTTGAAGGAAGGCGACGTGGTGTCGATCCTTCCGGCCATTGCTGGCGGGTAAGGTGAGCGCGTCGGTGCCGGTTTCCTCCTCGCGCCGCCGCTCCCGGGGCCGGGTCTACTCCAATATCCTCGAGACGATCGGGCATACGCCCGTGGTCGAGCTCCGGCGTCTCTCCCCGAAGCCGGGGGTGCGCATCCTGGTTAAGCTGGAAGGGCAAAACCCGAGTGGAAGCGTGAAGGATCGCATCGCCCTGGCGATGATCGAAGAGGCCGAACGGCGGGGTGAGCTGACCAGGGGCAAGACCATTCTCGAGCCGTCAAGCGGGAATACAGGGATCGCGCTAGCGCTGGTCGGGCGGGTAAAGGGGTATCCGGTCAAGATCGTCATGCCGGAGAATGTGAGTGTGGAGCGGCGTCAGCTGCTCAGCCTGTACGGCGCCGAGGTGGTGCTCTCCGACGGTCGGCTCGGGAGCAATGGCGCGATTGATCTCGCCTTCAAGCTCGTCAACGACGGCGACTATTATATGCCGTATCAGTACGGGAACGAGATGAACCCGCGTGCCCACTACCTGACGACTGGGGCGGAGATCGTCGAGGACGTGCCGGAGGTGGATGTCTTCGTGGCCGGACTGGGCACTGGCGGCACGCTGATGGGGGTGGGCCGGCGTCTCAAGGAGCACAATCCGCGCGTTCGGATTATCGCTGTCGAGCCGGAGCAGGGGGATCTCGTCCAGGGGCTTCGGAGCCTGGCAGATGGCTATATTCCCCCGATCCTCGACCTTGACTTCCTGGACGGGAAGATCATCTGCTCGAGTGGCCAGGCGCTGGAGGCCCAGCGGCGGCTGGCGCTCTACGAAGGCATCTTCGGCGGCATTTCTTCCGGCGCTGTAATGTACGCAGCCCTCCGCATCGCCCAAAATATGGAGCACGGAACCATCGTTGCCCTCTTGGCTGACGGCGTCTGGAAATACCTGAGCACCGGGCTGTGGGCCAAGGACGCCGGGACCTTCGAGCAGGAGATGGCTGACAAGCTGTGGTGGTAGCGTCGGCTGGATAGGCTGGTCACCGGCTGGCGCGCGGTGGGGGTGTTTCCATGGCCTATCGTCGGCGCCGATCCGGCGCCTCTCTCTGGCCAAGCCTCATTATTTTCGTGCTCGTGGCCGCGGTTGGCGGCTACCTGTTCCGCCACTCTCTGGAAAGCCAAGGCCAGCGCCTGGCCTGGCGCGTGCTGGCGCTCGTCCAACCAGAGGCGGCCCAGGCGCTGCAGGTCGAGGCAACCCCAACGTTCACGGTGGAGGTGGAGACGCCAGTCCCACTGCCGAGCGTTCCGCCGCCGGAGCTGACGGCCTCGGAGTTCCTCAAGGATTGGAGCGCCGGGCGCTATCAGGATATGTACGCCCTGCTGTCCTCGGAAGCCAAGGCGGCGCTCACCGAGAAACAGTTCATCGATACCTACCGACAGCTGACTGACGAGTCAACTATTATCAAGGTGACCCCACGGATCACCTCCATCCCGATGGTCCCACGTGGAGCCGGCAATGGCGCCTCGGTCCAGGTCCCCTTTACCGTCGAGTTCCAGACCATCCTGGTCGGGACATTCCAGCAGAACAACAGCGTTCCACTGGTCCTCGAGAACGGGCAGTGGCGGGTTGACTGGCGTCCTTCGGTCTTCTATGCCGAACTGACCCCGGGGAGCGTGGTGCACATGTTCCGCCTACCTACTCGCCGGGGCAGCATCCTGGACCGCAAGGGACGGCCGCTGGCGATGATGGGCTTTCGGGAGGAGATCGGAATCGTTCCAGGCAAGCTGAAGGATGATCCGCAGGCTCAGCAGACCCTTGCGCTCATCGGGCAGTACCTGCACAAGAGTCCGGAGGAGCTCGCGAAGATCTACGCGAATCAGCCCCCGGACTGGTACATCCCGCTCGGCGATGTTCCTGGCTCTCTCGAGGCAGAGTTGCACCAGACGTTCGATCCGCGCCCGGAGGTCGAGCTACGGCGCAAGCCGATCCGGGTCTATCCGCAGGGAGAGGTGGCTTCGCACATCGTGGGCTACATCGGTCGGATCACCGCCGACGAGCTCAAGACGCTGGCGCTCAAGGGCTACACCGCTGATGACTACGTCGGCCGTGCGGGCGTGGAGAAATGGGCGGACTCCTACCTGGCCGGACAGCCCGGCGGGAAGCTCGCGATCATCGCGCCGACCGGCGATGTCGTCAAGATCATCGCTCAGCGTGATGCCGTGCCGGGCGATGATGTAGTCCTCAGTCTGGACCTGGACATCCAGCGAGAGGCGGAAAAGATCCTGGGCAAGCTGGACGGCAGTATCATCGTGATGAACCCGCAGGATAACAGCGTCCTGGCCATGGCGAGCTATCCACGCTTCGATCCGAACACGTTCATCACCGGCATGTCCGACCAGGAGTGGCAGGCCCTGACCACCTCACCGGACCGTCCCTTGATCAACCGGCCGACCGAGGGGGTCTACCCGACCGGCTCGATCTTCAAGGTGATCACCATGGCCGCCGGGATGGAGGTACTGGGCTACCGTCCGTCCAGCGTCTTTGACTGCAGTTACTGGTGGCACGGACTTCCCGGCTACCCCCTGCACAACTGGGAGCCGCAGGGCATGCTCAATCTCATCCAGTCCCTGACTGGATCCTGCGATCCCACCTTCTACACCATCGGGCTCGCGTTGCACCAGAAGGATCCGTTCATTCTCCCGACCTTCGCACGCCAGTTTGGGCTGGGACAGCCAACGGGCATCAACGGCGTCGACGAGGCGGCTGGTGTCGTTCCAGATCCAAAGTGGAAGGAAGCGACCCTGAAGGAGCCCTGGTACCCTGGCGACAGTGTAACCCTGGCGATTGGCCAGAGCTTTCTCCAGGCTACGCCGATCCAGATGGCGAATGCCTACTCGTCTATCGCTAATGATGGGGTGCGGCGTCCACCGATCCTGGTGCAGAAGATCGTGGATGTGAAAGGGAACGTGGTCAAGCAGTTCACTGCGCAGCCAGTCGGCCGCCTGCCGGTATCATCGGCGACGCTGCAGGCGATTCATGAGGGCATGCGCGGCGTGACCAGTACGCCGCTCGGCACAGCGTACTATGCCTTCCGCACCTACAAGCATCCCATGGCCGCGAAGACGGGGTCGGCTGAGAACCAGGGACCGCTTGCACACGCCTGGTTTGTCGGCTATGCCCCACCGGATCACCCGACCTACCTGATTCTGGTGATGGTGGAAGGACGCGGCGAGAGTATGCAGGTAGCTTCGCCGATGGCGCGACAGCTCATGGATTATCTCTGGCCGAATGATGCCGCCCAGCCGATGCACTCCTGACAGCGCCCGGGACGAGCGACCCGGGTCAGCGTTGATCGGTGGAGCTGACCGGTGCCGACGGCTGTCCTCCCGGGCCGTTGGACGGTGTTTTCAGGCTTCCAATTGACCGCAAGGCGTGACGGTCGACGTCAAAGCCAGCGTGACAATCCTCGCACCAGTACTGGACAGTGAACTCGCGGAGCCAGCTGAGAAACGTCCGTTCACCTTTGCAGCGCGGGCACTTCATTGTCTACTCCTCCCCGGGGCGGACGCGCCGGGGCAGGCTGGGTCCTGTTCTTGATCCTGGAGAGGATCGACTCGCGAATCTCGCGGTCGCCATCGCGTCCGGCAAGGCATATGCCAGGGATCAAACAAACGGGACGCCGCAGACGGACGGCTGGGCCGGCGCGCGTCGAATGACCGTGTCATGAGGAGAGAGAAGGAACAGCCTGGGCAGTAGGGGGCAGAATGGACTGGCTGGATGATCGGCTTGCGTCGGGCCGTGCCCGGGCGCGAGGGGGTATAGAGATCAGCAGGAATGGTCGGGGGAGTGCGGGCACGCATGGGGCGGCTGTCCGGCTGCTCGCCAGTGTGCGGAGGACTCTGGCGGCTTCGGAGATTGCCCGTTACGTGGCGGTCGGACTGGGAGGCGTTCTCGTCGGCGTCGCGGCGTATGCGCGGTTTATCGAGCCGTCATGGCTCGAGGTGCGGCGACTGTCCATTGATGTGCCCAGCCTTCCCCCCGCTCTTGATGGACTGGTTATCGCCCAGCTCTCGGACCTTCACCTGGATCGGAGCGCGCTCGGCGACGGGCTGGTCCTCCGGGCGATCCGGGCCTGCAACGCGGCGCGGCCGGATGTGGTCGTCCTGACGGGCGATTATCTGGCCGTGCGCGAGGCGGCTGATGTTCTGGAGCAGGTGCTTGCGCGCCTGGATATTCGGCCGGTCTATGCTGTCTTTGGGAACCACGATTACCGGTACGGTCCGCGGCACCGCCGCGCGCTCGAACGCTGCTTTGCCGGTCTGGGGATCGATCTTCTCGATAACCGCGCAGTTGCATTTCGGCGCAATGGGGCAACCCTCTGGTTTGTCGGGGTCGGGGATGGATATACCAGCCATGACCGGCTCGTGGAGGCCCTGAGGCTGATCCCTCCAGGCGAGCGGCCGCGTATCCTGCTCACCCACTACCCCGATCTTCTCCTTGATCTCTCCGAGGGAGAGTTTGACCTTGCCCTGGCGGGGCATAGCCACGGAGCCCAGATCCATCTGCCAGTCCTCAGCAACATCGCCCTTGCGCGGTCAGCAACGCGCTTCGCAAGCGGACTGTTCGTCGTCCGGGGGATTCCGTTATATGTGAATCGCGGACTGGGAACCAGCGGGCAGCGAGTGCGCCTGCTCGCCCGCCCTGAGCTTACCTTGCTCTCTCTGCGGCATCCGCGCAGAGAGGGGGCGTGCCGCGGCAGCAAGGAGCAACGTTGACGATCGCGCAAGCGTTCGCAATAATGCCCTCGAGAGTTCCGGCGGCAACGGGAAGTGATGGCATTCCAGGCGGGCAGGCGACCGGAAGGGATAATGAAGCCGGTTTCGATCATGTGGACGCAGGGGGTCGAGCTGTCCGAGGCTCGTCTCGTTATCACGGCAGTGCGCGACTTCCTGCGGCTGGTCTACGCGATTGGTCATCAGGCCGGCTTGGCGCTTCCGCCAACGACCATTCGGCCTTTCGGTACGTGGTATATCCCATCGCGACCGGAGGGGAGCCCCTACTGGGGAACCCCCTGGTACGTGGACAATAGTTTCGATCCGGTGCGGCAGCAGGTGATCGGGGCACGCTTCCTCGATCTCGTGCGTGAGGAGCCATGGCAGAAGTCGAATCCTCACTGGGACGTGGCGGTTATTGATCATGACCTGATCGAACAACGGCCCGATCATCCCGGCGATCGTGGCGACGAATTCGCGTTTGGGATGGCGATCCCGGAGCTTGCGACGGTCCTCTCGGTTTATCGCCTGCGCGGGCTCGTACGGTCGGGACAGCGCGAGCGCGCCCTCCGGCGCCTGGTGCTCCAGCAGTTCGGGTTTGTGCTTGGTTTGCCGTATCGCTGGCGGACGCGTCAGATCGAGGAGATCAACGGGCATCGGTACTGTGCGAACCACTGTGTCATGCAGTGGTTCGGTACGGTTGAGCAGCTTGCACGCGCGGCGGATCAACAGCCAGAAGGAGTGCCACTCTGCGACGAGTGCGAGCACGATGTCATCCAGGTCATCCTGACCCGGGGCCGTGGACTGAATTGACCGGCATCGCGCTGGCACGGGATCTGTGACCCGGCTAAGGACGTGGTCGTAGGAGGAATCGTGCTCCAGCGGTATGTCGTTCAACCAGGGGATACGCTGGTATCCATCGCCAAGAAGGTGTACGGAGAAGAAAAAGCCTTTACCGACATCTACCGGGCGAACGAGGACGTGATCCTGGATCCCTACAACCTGCAGCCCGGAACTGTCCTGTACATCCCGCCGCCGGCCGAGATGGTGCACCGGTCGGTCCATGCGCATCCGACCGCGTCGGCGCCGAAGAACCCGCGCCGGCTGGGGCAGAAGTAGGCCGCGGGCCAGCCTCTCGGGAGGGTCGGGGCGCCTGCGGACTGTCGGTGGTAAAGTGGGCTCGTCTGGTGCGGAAGCCGTCGGGCGCGGTCGACGGCGGAGTCTAGCCGTGCCGGTGCGAAGGGAATACGATGGAGCGTAGCAGTGATCGCCGATAGCGCAGTAACCGCGCGGGTGCCGAACCGTGGGGTGAGGCCGTCCTCCCTGGCCTGCCTGCTCCGTTTTCTGTGCCGACACTGGCTGTTTGGTGCTAACGCGGGCCTCCTTGTATTTGCGACCCTGCCGATCCTAGCACCGATTCTCGGGGCGGCTGGACTAGAGGGCATCTCCCAGACGATCTTCGTTCTCTATTCGGTTACCTGTCACCAGATGCCCTCCCGTTCGTTCTTCATTCTCGGGCACCAGATGCCCTACTGTGAGAGGAATACCGCCATCTACCTCAGCATGGCCGCGGCTGGCCTCGTGTATGCCCGCCTTCGCCCTCATGGTCTGCGACCGCTTCCCTGGCGCTGGTATATCGTGCTGATTCTTCCGATGGCCGTGGATGGATTCACCCAGCTATTTGGCTGGCGCGAGAGTACCTGGCTGTTGCGGGTGGTGACCGGAACGCTGTTTGGCATCGCGTCGGTCTGGCTGGCGTTTCCGTATCTGCAGGAGAGCTTCGAGGAAATTGAGAGAGAGCTATGATCCCATTCGATGTGATCACGGAGTTGGCGATTCAGACGCCTAGCAAAATTCTGCTTCTGGTCATGGACGGTCTCGGCGGGCTACCCCGTCCGGAGACCGGATTGACCGAGCTGGCCTCTGCCACCCGGACCAATCTCGACGCACTTGCGCGCGAGTCGATCTGCGGCCTGACGGTGCCGGTTGCCCCGGGCATCACGCCGGGGAGCGGGCCGGCGCATCTGGCGCTGTTCGGATACGACCCCATCAGCTGTCTGGTCGGGCGCGGCGTTCTCTCCGCACTTGGGATCGGTTTTCCGCTTGAGCCAACGGATCTGGCGGCACGGATCAATTTTGCCACAATCGACGAGCACGGGATCGTTATTGACCGCCGGGCCGGTCGAATCTCCACCGAGACGAATCGCCAGCTCGTCCAGCTCTTGCGCGGTATCCAGATCCCTGGCGTACAGGTCTTCGTCGAGACGGAGAGCATGCACCGGGCCGTGGTGATCTTCCGGGGGCCCAACCTATCGCCGCATCTCTCGGATACCGATCCCCAGCGGACAGGCGTGCCGCCGCTGCCGGCGCGCGCCTTGGAGCCAGCGGCAGAGCACACGGCCGAGGTAGTGAACCGCTTCATCGCCGAGGCGGCCCGAATCCTCAAGCCGCACCGACCGGCGAACTATATCCTGCTTCGCGGCTTCTCGACCTATCCCCACCTCCCGCAGTTTGGTGATATCTATAAGCTCCGGGCGGCGGCGGTGGCGACCTATCCGATGTATCGCGGGCTCGCACGCCTGGTCGGCATGGAGGTTCTCCCCACCGGCGAGACCTTTGCCGATGAGGTCGAGACGGTGCGCAGGCACTGGGCTCAGTACGATTTCTTCTTTGTCCACTTCAAGTACACGGATACGACCGGGGAAGACGGCGATTTCACGGCGAAGGTCCTGGCGATCGAGGAAGTCGATCGAGCCCTCCCGGATCTGCTGGCGCTGGGACCGGATGTGATCGCGGTCACCGGTGATCACAGCACCCCATCCCTGCTCCGTGCGCACGGCTGGCAGCCCGTTCCATTCATGCTGCGCTCGCGGTACGAGGTGCCGGATGATGTCCAGGAGTTTACCGAGCGTGCCTGTCAGCGTGGAACGCTCGGTCGCTTCCCGGCGCGTGACGTGATGCTGTTGCTGATGGCAAACGCCCTGAAGCTCGAGAAGTACGGCGCCTGAGACCGCCCGGCCAGAAGGCAGAGCCCATCCGGTCGCTCGGTTGTTTGGGCGTGAGGATGGTTCAGTAGCCGATCGGTCAAACAGCGCGAATTCCCTCGGTCGCGTTCTCCCGCGGGCCAGGGAGGTCACTCCTCGTAGATCCAGCGATCGAGGTCACGCTGGTATGACTGGATCTCCTCGGGTGTGAACCAGAGGGAGATCTCTTCTCGTGCCGTCTCCGGGCTGTCCGAAGCGTGGACCAGATTCCGCAGGCCGGTGAGGGCGTAATCACCGCGAATCGTGCCCGGTGCGGCCTCGTAGGGGCGCGTCGCACCGATCATCAGACGCACCGTTTTGATCGCTTCGACGCCCTCAAGCACCATGGCCACGACCGGCCCTGAGCTGATGTAGTTGACCAGATCCTCGTAGAAGAACTTTCCGCGATGAACGGCGTAGTGCTTCTCGGCAAGCTCGCGGGAGACGGTCAGCATTTTCAGGGCGACGACTCGAAAGCCTCGCTGCTCGAAGCGGCCGAGGATCGTGCCGATCAGACCGCGCTGGACCCCATCGGGCTTGATTGCAACGAATGTCCGTTCCATGTGTCCTTGTGTCCCCCCGGGCTCGTCGACGCTCCGGTGCCTACAATCCGGGGAGCTCCTCCTTGCATTGGAATACTGCACCCCACCGGGTGCTGGATTCCACCACTGCTGCCCCGCCACTACCGTGATGACACTTCCCGCTGTCGCTCATGCCGGCTGGCCTATGCTGGTATGTGCCCCCGCGATCCGGGCGGCACGGGTGTATGCGTCGAGCGCATGCTGAAGCCTGCCGGCGCGGGTGAGCGCCGTTCCCAGCAGGCGGAGAGCCTCATGGTGGTCTGGATGGGCCGCAAGCAGAGTATCAAGACGGTCGATGATTGCATCCAGGTAATCGGGCGTGCGGTCCAGGAGAGCGGCATAGACTGACACGGCCAGGTCGAGCTCTCCCCGCTGTTCGTATTCCCGCGCTAGATCCAGGTCGGGCGGTGCGGGGGTGGTCCGCGTCGAGTCCTCAGCTGTATCGGGCGGTGAGGAGAGCGTCAGCTCCGTGGACCCTCCGCGCCGGCCCACGCCTGTCAGATCCAGCTCGCGCCAGTCGCCTGTGGTATCTGACATCCCTCTGGGGAACTCTGCCAGGGCGGCAGCAAGCGCGGCCGCGCTGTGGGGATCAGTATCGGACGTGGCCTCCAGGAGATCCCGCCAGGGGGCGAGTGACTCGTCGTCGAGGCCGACGTCACTCGCGATCTCTTCCTCTGCCGGCGCCTCCTCGGGTTGGTAGAACCAGTCCGAGAGGCGCGGTCCGGTGGAGACGGCAGAGGGTCCGGTCGCGCGGGCGAGCCGCTCGATCCAGGTAGCCGGCTCCGGGGGAGGCTCGGGCACGACGGGCTCATCAAGCTCGACGCGTTCGTGCTGGATCCAGGGCGAGTCGGAGTCGGCGAACAGCGCCGCGGCGAGGTCGCCGTCCGGGTCGATCGCCAGGGCGCGCTGCAGGAGCCGTTCCGCGGTCGCAACGCGGTGCTCCCGTCGATAGGTATCGACGGCGAGCAGGAGGGCCTTCAGGCAGTCCGGCGCCGCGGCGAGGATCTCCTCGCATCGTGTCCGCGCCTCGGCGTACCGTCCCAGCCGCCATAGGCACTCGGCCAGGCCGAGTCGCAGGTCGAGCCGATCGGGCTGTTCCTGCACCGCTGTCGTGAACTCGCGGTAAGCCCGGCGCACCAGTCCCTGCCTGAGGTACAGCCGCGCAAGGCCGCCCCGTCCGAGCCGGGGACGGCCGCCGCGCCGGATGCGGCGGATCGTCTGCCACAGCTCGGTGTCCCCGGGGAGGTATTCAAGGGCTCTTTCCAGGAAGGTGAGCGCCTGTGTTGTCTCTCCCTGCTGCTCGGCGATCAGCCCCAGGGCCCAGTAAGCGATGCCATTCTCGGGATCGAGCGCCAGCGCCTCACGAAAGAGGCGTTGGGCTTCCTCGTAGTCGGCTGCCTCCCGTGCTGCTTCGGCGAGCAAGATATGCGCCTCTGCCTGTCTGGGGTACCGCTCGAGCACGCGGGTGCAGAGTTCACGCGCTCGGGTGAGATCCCCATGAATTACCAACTCGCGCGCCTGATCAAGCACGCTTCGCAGGGTGGCCACGGCTTTCCTTGGGACTAAGTGTGCGCGACGTGATAGACCCCGCGGTCTCGGGTAGATCAGCACGAGGCGATCGGTCGCGTGTGGGCATCGTAGCACAGCGCCGCGAGCGGCTCAAGGGCCGCGACTGTCCCTCTGGCGTGTCTGGCTGTTCGGCCGCTGTCGTCTCAGGCACCCCGGAGGGCAGCGCTCCAGATGAACTGCTCGCGATCAATGATGGCTCGCTCGAGGACTCCCTCGGCCACGGGCTGTCCGGAGACGTCGAACGCCCGCGCGGAGAAGGTGATCGTTTCGCCGTTTACGGCGGTGACCACAGCCTCGGCGCGGATGCGCTTGCCCAGCGGGACGGGGGTGTGCTGGCGTACCTCGACCCGCGTACCGATCGTCTCTTGGCCCTGTTCGAGACCGCGCCGGGCGGCATTGGCCGCCGCGCGCTCGAGGAGACTGACGAGAGCCGAGAGCCCGAGCGTGGGAAGATTTGCACTCCCCGATGCGCTGGCGCTGTGTGTTTGATCCACGATGATGCTTGCTTCACCTTTCATGCCCGGCGTTACGGCCATTGCTGTTCTCCCCCGAATATGCCCGGCGCCGCAGCGGAACAGAGCCGAGGCTGCCAGTCCACCGCGGGGACGGGTCACGACGTATCGTCCTGTATAATACCGAATCAAGGATGAGTGTCTGATGGCTAGAGGCTCTCCCTTCTTCGACTTACCGCGTCTAATTGCTCTCCGCTCGACCCTTCGGGAGCTTGATCCGTCGCATCCGCCGTCCTTCCGCGTTGTCTCTCCGGCCAGGGGGCGGAGGACCGGCGGCCTGGCGCTCCTGCCGGGATCATTTAACCCACTCACTACCGCGCACGCGGCCCTGTTGGAGGCGGCTCTCGCGTCAGGCCGTGCTGACGAGGGCTACTACGTGCTCGCAAGTCGGACGATCGATAAAGAGCGGATCGAAGGGGCGTCCCTTGCCGATCGTCTCATCTGCCTGACAACCTTTGCCGCAGACCACCCCGGTCAGGGAGTCATGCTGGTTAACCGGGGGCTCTACGTCGAGCAGGCCGAGATCGTCCGGAGCGGCATGCCGGCCCTGCGCGATCTCTGGTTTGTTGTCGGCTTCGACAAGATTTTGCAGATCTTTGATCCGCGTTACTACACCGATCGCGCAGCAGCGCTAGAGAGGCTGTTCGAGCGCGCGGCGTTCCTGGTAGCGCCCCGTGCCGCGGCAGGACGATGCGAGCTCGACGCGTTCATGGCGCGGCCGGAGAATCGACAGTATGCGGATCGGGTGGTGTTTCTCGATCTCGCGGAGCAGTACCGGGCGCTCTCTTCGACCCGGATCCGCCTGGCCGCCCGTGGGGGAGAGATTCGGATGACCGAGGTGCCCTCGATCGTAGCGCGGTTCATCCGCGAGACGGGCGCGTACACCGCGCCGCTTCGGTTTGCTGATGGGGAGGAGGTGGATCGCTATGCACTGCGCGAAACGATCATTGAAGCGGTCGAGCGGGGGACAGTAGCCCCACTCTCTCCATCGGAGTTCCGAACGCTGCTTGATCGGCTTACGGCATCGGATGCCGACGGGAGGTTCCGTCGCGCGTGTCTGCGCGCGGGCGATGTCGCTGGTGCGCTCAGCTAGGATGAGCTAGGAAGGAGGGCTGGCGCGGTGGCACGATGGCTCGCAATCCGGATGGTGGGCGTCGTCCTGGTGCTGGCGATTGGCTTTGGCGGCGGAATCGGATTTGATCGCTATGTTCTCCTGCGCGAGGTGCCGCCGCCCGGGGAACCGGCGTCGGCGCGCGGGACGTTCGGCATCTTTTGGGAGGCCTGGCGGCTGGTAGAGGAGCACTATGTGGATCCCGCGGCCGTTTCTCCCCGGAAGCTGACCTATGGGGCGATCGAGGGCATGCTCAGCGCGCTCCAGGATAATGGCCATACACGTTTCCTTGCGCCATCAGAGGTGCGGGCGGAGCGGGACCATCTGGCGGGCCACCTGGAGGGCATCGGGATCGAGGTCGAGATGCGGCAGGGGCACTTGACGGTGGTGACGCCCCTGGATGGGTCGCCGGCTCAGCGGGCGGGTCTGAAAGCTGGCGACGTCATCATTCGCGTGAACGGCACGGATATCTCGTCGATGACCCTGGATCAGGTGAGTCAGCTTATCCGGGGACCACGGGGGACCGCGGTGCATCTGACGGTCCGTCGGTCGGGCACACCGTCGCTCCTTGATATTACCGTCACGCGGCAGGTGATCCGGGTATCGTCGGTGAGCTGGGCCATGGTCCCGGGCGAACCCCTGGCGGACATTCGAGTGAGCGAGCTGAATCAGGGGACTGCGGCCGACCTGCGCACGGCGATTGCCCAGGCGCGTGCGGCGGGCGCGCGCGGAATCATCCTTGATCTGCGCAATAATCCGGGCGGCCTCCTTGATCAGGCGATCAAGGTCTCCAGCGAGTTTATCCCCTCCGGGGATGTTCTCCTGGAGCAGGACCGCTCCGGGCAGCGGAAGCCGATACCGGTGGAGCCGGGCGGCACCGCCCTGGATCTGCCCCTGGTAGTCCTGGTCAATCACGGCACCGCCAGCGGTGCCGAGATCATCGCTGGAGCCCTTCAGGATCATCATCGGGCCACCATCGTGGGAGAGCAGACCTACGGTACCGGAACGGTGCTGAACCAGTTTCCTCTGAGCGATGGATCAGCGATCCTCCTAGGGGTGCGCGAATGGCTGACGCCGTCCGGTCACGTGATCTGGCGCAACGGCATCCGACCGGACCAGGTCATCGCCCTGCCGTCCGGCGCGAATCCGGTGACGCCGCTGGATCTCCGGGCGATGACGCCGTCTGCCTTCGCCCATCACGGCGATGTGCAGCTTCTCAAGGCTGTCCAGCTCCTCGGGAGCCGACTGCCGGCCGTGCCCGTGGGGGATAGTCCCAGGGCGTGAACCCCGCGACCGCAGCACCGGGGCGAGTTGTCGTCACGGTGGTACCTTTTTTGCGCTGAGAGGACGAGATACGGATTCCGGAGGCAACGATCGTCTCGTGGAGCGCTTCGCGGATCAACCCCTGCGACCGCGTCCGCACCTGGCGGTTCTCTTTCAGGATAAGCTGGGCGGCTTCATCGTGGCGACCCCGCTTCTACGGGGTCTGAAGGAAAAGTACCCTGACGCCGTGCTCGATTATTTTGGAGGCGAGCGGACTGCCGAGCTCGAAGCCTCCTGCCCGTATATCGATGTCCGGTATTCGCTCCACGGGCGCCCCGGCGCCCTACGCGACCTGGCTGATTTCGCCGCCCGGCGTGAGCAGGCCGCTGGTCCCTATGACCTGGCGATCAATCTGGACTTCAGCCCGGTCAACGCCCTGGCGACGACAATCCTCCAGCCTCGCTATGTCGTCGGACGGTGCTACCGGGAGGATGGTCGCGGCGAGCTTCCATTCGGTGATGGTCGGTTGGAGCGGTTGCAGGATCCTGAGACTTTCTGGGCCGGCGAAGAATTTCTCGCCGAGTTCAGAGATGTTGTGTCGACGAACTTCATCGGCGAGATCTTCTGCCGGATTGCCCGGGTCCAGACTGATTTCCAGCGCACTGAAGTGCCCTGGGCGCCGCCGCCGGTGACAGTGCCGGATGTCCTGCTGGGGACCGGCGGCACGCGCCCAGCGAAGCTCTGGCCAGCTTCCCACTGGAAGCGGCTCATCGAGCTGTGCACCGGAGCGGGCCTGACGGTCGGGCTCCTTGGTGCCGCGCCGAGCGTTCAGCGGCTTGCCTATGGATCGGCAGATACCGAGGCCGAGCTTCTTGCCACGACTCCGCTGATCGATTTGCGCGGGCGCCTCAGCCTGCCGGAGGTCGCAGGGGCGCTCCGGGCGGCGCGGGCCTGTGTCACCATCGACAACGGGATCATGCACCTTGCCGTTGCCGTGGGAACTCCGACCATCGCCATCTTCGGGGCGAGCCCGTGGGAATTGTGGGCTCCGCGGGTTCCGTGGCTGCATCTGCAGCTCCCGAACGACCCCTGCTCGCTCTGCCGAGCGAACCGTTTCCGCAACGACGCATGCCTGCGGGACCGGCACGTATGCATGGAGAGCATTACGGCAGACGAGGTCTTCGGCCGCCTCCGCGCCCTTCTTCGTCTCCCCTTGTGCTGAGGAGGCGCGCGGTCGCCGCCCCGCTCGCGATCTGCTCGGGTTATAATGGGGATAGTCGAGTGGGATAGTCGAGTGCGTCAGGGGTCGGTCGCCGGCGACCGATCGGATGGTGTCGAGGAGGATACCGTGCGCGGCCTCGTTCTCTCGCTGGCTCGCGAGCCCCACATCCGTGCCTTCCTCACACGTGGACCCGGACGAACCCTCGCCCGACGCTTTGTGGCTGGGGATACGCTTGCGGAAGGGCTCACCGCCGCATTAGCTCTCTGGCGCTCGGGAGCGCGGGTAAGCCTCGACTACCTCGGCGAGGCGGTCACCAGTCTGGCTGATGCCGAGGCGGCGTATGCGGTATACCGACAAACGCTCGACCATCTCCACCGGATCGCCGTCCCGGCGACCCTCTCGGTCAAGCCGTCCCAGTTCGGGATCGACCTGTCGCGTGCGGATGCCCTGCGGCTCCTGAGTGAACTTGTCGACCGGGCCGCGCAGGTCCCGACCGGCATCCGCCTGGATATGGAGGATTCCTCGCGCAC
Organism: Chloroflexota bacterium; assembly: GCA_035293685.1. Lineage (GTDB taxonomy): Bacteria > Chloroflexota > UBA6077 > FW602-bin22 > CADDYW01 > JADGGD01. The sequence goes on from DATGMJ010000070.1 coordinate 22,941, forward strand.
CGATGCGACGCTCTGGCTCTGGGATCAGCTTCGCCAGCAAGGGCGGTCGGTTGGGGTCGTGCTTCAGGCCGCGCTCTATCGTACGCCCGTCGATCTCGAACGGGTGATCGCCGCTGGCGGCTCGGTCCGTCTGTGTAAAGGAGCGTATGCCGAGCGAGCGACGGTGGCGCATCCGCGGAAGTCGGATGTTGATGCGGCCTATCGCCGCCTTCTGGAACGGCTTCTGGACTACGCGGCGGCCGCTCCACCACCCGGCCCGGGGGGGCTTCCCCCGGCGGCGATCGCGACCCATGACCTCCGGCTGATCCAGTCTGCTCTTGATCAGATCCACACGCTGGAGCTACCGCCCGATCGCTACGAGTTCCAGATGCTCTATGGCGTCCGCCGCGATCTTCAACAGTGGCTGATCGCGGCAGGATACCCACTGCGCGTCTACACGCCCTGGGGGCCGTCATGGTACCCGTATCTGAGCCGGCGCCTGGCCGAACGTCCGGCCAACTTGCTCTTCCTTCTGCGAGCCCTGCTCGCCGAGGCCGTCGTCGTGCGGCGGTCAACCGGTCCGACAGCCGGTACCGTTCGCCGGTAGTCACGGGGTGTACACTTCCACGGCATCGGTCACTTGGATTGGCGGGCGATTTCCCCCAATTGCGTAGAGCCGCCCGTCCAGGGAGGTCGCGGCGCCGAGGGCGTAGCGTGCCGTCGGCATTGGTCGGGCGAGGGCCCATGCGCCCGTCGCGGGCGTATATACCTCCACCGTGTTCACAGCGCCGCTGCTGGTGCGGCCGCCGATCGCGTAGATGCGGCCGTCGACTCCTACTGCGGCCGCAAGGTTGAAGCGAGCGGTCTGCAGGGGAGCGACCGTGCTCCAGCTGTCGCGAGCGGGGTCGTAGGCCAGAACGCTGGCCGTCGGCGCGCTTTCGTCGTGCCCGCCAATGAGATAGATGCGTCCATCGGAACCGCGCACAGCTGCCGCGCCGTAGCGCGGTGCAGGGAGCGAGCGAGCCGTAGTCCAGCGGTCGAGGGCAGGATCATACACCTCGACTGTGTTGGTCGGGCCGCTGGTTCCGATGCCGCCAATGGCATAGATGCGGCCGTCGGCCGTCGCGGCCGCGGCGAGATCATGGCGGGCGATGGAAAGCGAGGCGATCGTACTCCAGCTCCCGATCGTAGGATCGTATCGCGCGACTGACGTCAGCGTCGTCGTCTGGCTGGATCCTCCGACGGCGCCGGAGCCGCCGATGGCGTAGAGGCGGCCGCTCGGGTCTACCGCGGCGGCGAGCCCGTCCCGAGGGGTGGCAAGCGGTGGAGCGCTTATCCAGCGGTCCTCGGAAGGCGTATAGGCCCATACCGTCGCAAGCAGTCGCGTCCCATTGTTCCCTCCGATCGCGTACACGGTGCCGTCCCGGCCGGTCACTGCGGCCAGACTCGTTGTGATCTGGGGAAGGGCGGCGGCGGTGGTCCATGCATCGACGGCGCGCGCGGTCGGCGTGGCCGTGGGCGTAGGGGTGGCCGATGGGGTGGGGGTTGCCGTCCTGGTCGGCGATGGGGTCGGCGTATGCGTTGGTGTCAGGGTGGGCGACGCGGTCGGGGATGGGGTCGGTGTCGGCGTATCGGTCGCCGTTGGCGACGCGGTCGGGGAGGGTGTTGGTGTTGGCGTTGCAGTCTCGGTCGGCGTGGCCGAGGGGGTTCGTGTCGCGCTTGGAGACGGGGTCAGGGTCGGCGTTGGGGATGGCTCCGGGGTCGGGCTGGGTGTCCAGGTCGGGATCGGGGTCAGAGTTGGGATCGGGGTCGGCGTAGCCACCGGGGTAGGCGTAGGTGTCCAGGTTGGGAGTGGAGTGGGGATAAGGAGCGGGGTGGCGGTTCCCTGGGGTGTCGGGGTCGGGGTCCAGGTCGGGAGCGGAGTGGGAAGAGCCGGGAATGTCGCGGTAGCGGTCAGGGTGGGGGAGGGGGTGGCTGAGGGGGTTGGAGACGGCGGAAGGGTGGGCGTCGCCGATGGGGTGGCGGTATCGGTCACCGAGGAAGTGATGGTTGGCGACACAGACGAAATTGGCAGTTCGGACGGCGAGGCTGTAGGAGTTGGTGAGGGGGTGTCGGTCTCGGTCGCCGTGCCGGTTGCGGGAGTAGCCGACGGGGTGGCAGAAAAGTCAAGAGGTATGGTGGGGGTCTTGGTTGGGGTTGGGGAATCGGTCAGCGGTGTGGTTGGCGTCGGGGTGCGGGTGGGTGTGTTCGTCGGCGCGGCCTGAAGGAAGGGCACGGCAGGACGCGTCGGTGTGCGGCCTGGCGTGGCGGTGGCGACGGACCTTACGGGCGGGCGAAGCGTCGTGGTTGGCGCGGGCGGCGCAGGAGGCGGCGACTGGGAGACAGCGGGCGCAGTAGACGCGGCGATCTGCGGCGTCGAGGTGCTCGGGACAGCCCGGCGGGGGATCGAGGCAGACCGGACGAGATTCGGCCGGTCGGCAGTGCGTTCCGGGGGCGGCATGGGAACGAGGATGTGAGGGACCGGGGCTGGTGGCAGGGGAGGGGGAGAAGGGCCGGCCAGAGCGGCCTGGCGGCGGTGACGCTCCTCATCGTCCGGCGCATCGGATGGGATCGCCGAGGCATGGGGGAGGAGATTGAACGAGTCATCGTCGATGCCACTGGCCGAACTCGTGGGCATGCCGATCGTGCTCGCCACCAGCGGAACCAGGGCCATCGTACCGAGAAGCATCAGGAACCAGGAGGAATGCGCTTTCAGCCAGCGGGGTCGTTGGTTGTGGCGCCGCAGTCTACCGGCCATTCTTGTGCTCGCCATTCTGTCGTGGTGAGCACAAGATTATACGTGGCCCGCGGGATTCTTCAACTGCCGGCTTCGCTGCCTTCCGCAGGCAGGTCGTCCGCGCGGAGCACCGCGCGCAAAGTGGCGAGGGCCCGCCGGTGGAGGGCGTTCACTTCTTGGCGTGAAAGGCCGAGCTCAGAGGCGACCTCTCGGGTTCGGAGATCGCGGAAGTACAGGCCGGCGATCACCGCGCGCTGACGCGGGGAGAGACGCTCGAGGGCACGCGCGATCTGGCGCCCCGGTGGGCTGTCAGGGGGTCTGCTCGACTGCCGGCGCTGGAGCGTTCGCTCCAGCGTTGGCTCGTCGGCGAGGACTTGGCGGCTGCGGCGGCGCCGTTCGGCCCGCAGGAAGCTGCGGAGCTGGTTGGAGAGGTGACGGGAGAGGTATGCGGTGAAGGCAGTGCCGGTCATCGGCGGGGCGCGCCGGACTGCCTCGAGGAAGATGCGCGCTGTTTCTTGGGCCAGGTCATCGGCATCCAGCGCTGGTCCTGGCTCGAATGGTTGTGCGTGGATGATCTGCCGCACCAGGGGGGTGCAGGTATCCCAGAGATCTGCCAGCGCCGCGGCGTCGCCGGCGCGGGCCCGCAGAAGGAGCTCATCGGAGATATGGATGGTTCGCGCCTGCACGATCGAAGACCTCCTCCTTGGAGCTGGATCAAGGGAGATGAAGCGTCTCTTCTCACCTCCTAATCGTAGCGGCGAATAACCGCTACTACCTTTCCCTGGATCACGACGTCCGTGACGATGAGCGGTTCGAGGAAAGGATTGGCCGGCTGCAGTCGGATGTGCCCGCGCTCGCGGTAGAAGCGCTTGAGGGTCACGCCGTTCCCGCCAAGCAGGGCCACGACGGTCTCTCCATTCTCGGCCGTGCTCTGGGGATGGACGATCACGTAATCGCCGTCGTGGATCCCATCACCGATCATGCTGTGGCCGCGCACGCGCAGGACGAAATTGCCGGGGTCGCGTGCAAGGCTCGCCTCGACCCATAGGTATTCGGTCGGGTCTTCGATCGCCTCGATCGGCTGACCCGCGGCGATCGTACCGACCACAGGCAGGCGAAAGACCCGCGGCATGTCAGGGATGCTGGCCGGATGGATGATCTCCAGACTGCGCCAAGCGTGGGGATTGCGGCGCAGGTAGCCCTTTTTCTCGAGGGCTACCACGTGGGCCAGGGCCGCGGTGGCCGAGATGCCCATGGCCTGACCGATCTCCTGGATCGACGGAGAGATCCCGTGTTCCTCGATATACCGGCTGATCATCTGGAGCACTGCTTTCTGGCGTTCGGTCAGTCGACGGTCCACAGCTTCCTCCGCCCAATATTATATAGAATGAAAGGCTATTATTTGCCCGAAATCCGGTTAGTTTTTATGATATTTTAATGGATAATTCACCCGCTCGACTGATTTGGTTGCTGCGAGCGGGCGGCCATGTTAGAATCGCCTCGGGATCTCTAGATTCAGGATGTGTCCAGCCGTGAGTTGTCCCACCCTCACCCTCCACCGCCTCGATCACTTCCTCCCGCTGGAAACGGCGTGGCGGAATCTCCTGGCTCGCTGTCCCGGCGATACGATCTTTCTCACCTGGGACTGGCACGAGCTGTGGTGGCGCACCTGTGGCGAGGGCGAACTGCACCTCCTGGCCGTCCACGCGGGCGACGAGCTGGTGGGGATCGCGCCACTCCTTCGGGATAATGGACGGTGGGGCTTCACCGGCGGGGTTGAGGTTGCTGACTTTCTGGATGTGATCGCCCACCCGGACCATCGGTTGGCGGTGGCCGGCGCGGTGCTCGATTACTTGCAGAGCACGGGGGGCGAGGCTGAGTTTCGCAACCTTCGTCCGGATGCGTTCGGGGCGACGGTTCTTCTCGCCGAGGCGCGCCGGCGCGGCTACCAGGCCGTGCTCGAGCAAGAGGACGTCTCGCCGCGGGTGGACCTGCCCGGCGATTGGGAGACTTATCTCCAGCGGCTCACGAAGAAGGACCGCCACGAGCTTCGGCGAAAGATGCGCCGGCTGATGGGCAGTGGCGAGGTGCGGTACGGGCCAGTAACCGACCCGGCGACCCGCGAACGCGACGTCGCCGATTTCATCCGCCTGCACCGGCTCAGCGCGCCCGAGAAAGCCAGCTTCATGACCCCCACCATGGAGCGCTTTTTCCACGAGCTCGTCCGAACTTTTCAGCCGCGGGGATGGCTGCGTCTGTACTTCCTGGAGGTCGACGGCGTCCGGATCGCCTCAGTTGTTCTGTTCGACTACGGCGGAGAGTTTCTCTTATATAACAGCGGCTACGATCCCTCTCATGCCCACCTGAGCGCAGGTCTCCTGCTCAAGGCATTCTGCCTGCGCGATGCGATCACCGAAGGGCGGCGCGCCTTTGACTTCTTGCAGGGAAATGAGCCGTATAAGTACGACCTGGGGGCTCATGACGTCCCGATCTTCCGTCTCCGGCTGCTGCTCGATCAGTCGGCATCTACCCGGGAGGAGCCGCGCCATGGATAGGGTTGCCATGCTGAGCGTCCACGGCTGCCCGCTCGCCCATCCGGGCACACCGGGCGCCGGAGGCATGCAGATGTACATCAAAGCGCTTGGACGCGAGCTCGGCCGACGGGGACTGGCGGTGGACGTGTTCACGCGCCGCACGGCTCCCGGGCTGCCGGAGATCGTGCCGTTCGGTCCGAACGCGCGGGTAATCCATCTAAGCGCGGGCGAGCCGGCGCCGGTGCCGAAGGACGAGGTCTTCGATCTTCTCCCCGAGTTCGTCTGCAACCTCCAGCGCTTTCGCCGCGCTGAAGGGGTGGACTATCAGATCGTCCACAGCCACTACTGGCTGAGCGGATGGGTTGGCCATCTGTTAGCGCGGCGGTGGGGGGTGCCGCACGTGACGATGTTCCACACGCTCGGTCAACTGAAGAATCGTGCGCTAGGTGAGCGCACCGAGAGCGCGACCAGGATCGAGGTCGAGGAGCGGATCGCCGGGGCGGCGGATGTCATTGTCGCGTCGAGTGAGCATGAGCGGACGGCACTGGTCGAGCTCTACCGCGCGCCGTGGGAGCGGATTGCGGTGGTCCCCGGGGGAGTTGACCTCTGCCTCTTTCAACCACGTGACCGGCATGCGTCGCGGGCAGTCCTCGGGATTGACGGTGAGGTGGTGCTCTTTGTCGGCCGGATGGATCCGGTCAAGGGGCTGGACATTCTTCTCCGCGCAGTGGGGCTCCTGGCCGACCGCCGCAATCTGCGGCTGGTGATTGTCGGTGGTGATGGGCAGGAGGAGGAGCGGCGCCGTGCGGAGACCCTGGCGGCTTCCCTGGGGATCGCAGCACGCTTTGTACCTGCAGTGCGCCAGGAGGACCTGCCCCTCTACTACAGCGCGGCTGATGTGCTGGTCGTGCCATCCTACTATGAGAGCTTCGGGCTCGTGGCAGTCGAGGCGCTTGCCTGTGGGACGCCGGTCATCGCCGCCCGGGTGGGTGGACTCCCAACTATCATCCGCGACGGGGAGAACGGCCTGCTGGTGCCGTGGCGTCATCCGGCGGCGTTCGCCGAGCGGATTGCACGTCTCCTCGATGAGCACGAGCTCCGGATCGCCATGGCCGCCCGGGCCCGCGCGTCGGTGGCCGGTTTCAGTTGGGAACGGGTCGCGGACCAGGTCATCGCGATCTACCAGCGCCTGCCGGCTGCCGGAACCGAGCGGGTATACACCCGAGAGGCGTGTTATCATCGCGGAAGCTGTCTTTAGTGATCTGCCGGTGGGACGAGCGCGATCAGTTTGTTGGCTCGGTCCGATAGGCGCTGGGGGGCTGATCGCGGGGGTGTTGGGCGACCGGGGATGAGCAGGAGGCTAGAGCGGTGAGTCACCTGGCCGATCACGCATTGGGCGGCCGGCCTCGCATGGTGGATATCTCGGAGAAGCCGGAGACGTTTCGCGAGGCGACAGCGCGGGGACGGGTGGTTATGCACCCCGCCACTCTTGCTGCGATCGCGAACGGACAGATCGCCAAGGGCGACGTTCTGGCTACTGCCCAGGTGGCGGCGGTGATGGCGGCGAAGCGGACCTGGGAGATCGTTCCGCTGTGCCATCCCCTTCTCCTGACAGGGGTCGACGTGTCGTTTGAGCTTGACCACGAGCAGAGCGCGGTGGAGATCGCGGCGACAGTGCGGACGACGGGCAAGACCGGCGTGGAGATGGAGGCCTTGAGTGCGGTGAGCGCGGCGGCACTCACCATCTATGATATGTGCAAGGCCCTGGATCCAGCCATGCGGATTACCGATATCCGCCTCGCGCGCAAGAGCGGCGGCAAGAGCGGCACGGTTATTCTCGAGGGCTGATTGAGCGGCAGTAGGGGCCGCCGAGATGTGATCGCGGCCGGCGTCCTCGCGATACTGACCTTCCTCTTCTATTTTCCCCTTACGGTCCAGGGCAAGGTTCTCTCCAGTTTCGACTCCCTTGTCTACTTCTATCCGAACGCGGTGTACTATGCCGAGCGCGTCCGGCAGGGGATGGTGCCCCTATGGGATCCATACTTATTCGCCGGTGCCCCGTTCCTGGCGAATAGCCAGGCGGGTGTTCTCTATCCTCTGAACCTGCTGTATCTGCTGGGGCCGGTCAGCCGGATCTACGCAGTTCTGCTCGTATTCCACGTCTGGTGGCTTGCGATCGGGATCTACCTGCTCGGACGGTTCAGCCTGTCGCTGGCGCGGCCGGCTGCCCTGACTGCCGGCATGACCGTTGCCTTTGGGGGGTTCGTCGGGGGGATGGCTGGCCATCTGAACCAGCTCGAGGCCCTTGCCTGGGCGCCGCTGGCAATCCTGTGCGTTGAGCGCGGGGCGGCCCGCGGGGCCTGGCGGCTTCAGGTTGCCGCAGCGATCCCGTTCGCCATGGCGGTTCTGGCGGGTCACAGCCAGGAGCTGTATATGACCGGCGTGGTCGCGGCGCTGGCGGGCTTCTCTCGCGCTGTCCAGCGTCGGCTGAATGGCGCATCGGCAGGCTGGTGCCGCTTATCTCTCCGCCGCCTCCTGACCGCCCTGCTCTGGGATGTTTCCTCTCTGGTAATCGGGCCGGCGCTTGCAGTGCTTATTACGGCTGCCCAGGTCCTTCCGACCATCGAGCTGACGCGGGTCTCGATCCGTTCAACTGGCCTCGACTTCGCGACTGCCTCTTCGTTCTCATTTCCCCCGACCATGGTGCTGACTGGCCTCCTGCCGACGATCGGCCTGTCGGTACCGTCCACGGAATGGCTCGGCTATGTTGGCATCACAGCGATGGTGCTTGCGGTGATCGGTCTGTGGCGGCGGCCAGCGGCCGAGGCGTGGTGGCTTGCCGGCCTGGCGCTCATCGGCCTGTTGTTTGCCCTCGGGCGATACACGCCGGTCTATGGACTCGCCTTTGACCTCGTACCGGGTGTACGGCTCTTCCGCGTGCCTGCTCGTTGGCTTACCCTGTGGACGCTTGGCATGGGGCTCCTGGCCGGCTGGGGGTGGCAGTCCCTGGAGCACGTTCCAGCGCCCGGGGGAGGCCTGGGCCGTCGATGGGGCGTCATCCCGCGTCGAGGGCGACCGGCCATTGTGGCGGCTGGCGGGCTCCTGCTCCTGGTGCTCTTCGGGACTGCCTACCATTATCGTCACCTCATTGCCCGACCGGGCCGTCCCTCGTACCTGCTGTGGGCCGCGACGCTAGTGGTGATCATCGCCGTACTGGTTCTCGACCGCCGCGGCCGTCAATGGGCACGCCTGCTCTTGCCGCTGGTCCTGGGGCTGGAACTGGGAATCGCGTCGCTCAGCCTGCCCTACCAGACGGCCATCTGGATAGACGGCGTGGAGACTCACCGCGCGCCGGTCGACCATCTCTTGGCCCGTGCGAGCTCGGACCGCGTCTTTGCCATGGCGGATAACTCATTTGATCCTGGCGATCTTGCCCAGCTCCGACAGCGGCTGGCGGGTAGTCTCTCCCCCGCGGCGATCGCGGAGTATGTGACGGCGGTCAAGCATATCGAGAGCCTCACCCCAAACATGGCGCTCCGGTTCGGCCTACGAACGATCGACGGCTACGATGGTGGGGTTCTTCCGCTCCTGCGTTTCGACGAGCTGAAGAAGCTTTTTCCGGTCCAGGGGCCCACAGTCGCCGATGGTCGGTTGCTCCTGCAGCTTCGGTCGGCCCCAAATCCACGCCTGCTCGGTTGGCTCAATGTGCGGTACCTCCTAATGGATCGGCTGCGCGATCAGTGGATTGACGGCGTCTACTACGATCTCGGGGTCACCCAGGAGCTCTCCGCGGACCAGGCCATTCACCTTGATGCCGATCCGTCCTTTCCGGTGTCGAGGGTTGGGATAGTCCTCCGCGGCCTGGCTGGTCCACCACCGCCGGGAGCTCTTACGCTCGCGCTTGGCGATGGGGAGGCCTCCCTTGTTCTTGGTCCAGGCGGTCCACCTGGGCGCCGAATGTCTTCGGACCTGGATGCCGGCGGTCTCTGGCTCTGGTGGCTGGACCTGCCGCGGCCCGTTCACGTCCACGGAGTATCGGTGCGCTGGCACGGTAGCGGTGTCGTTGTCCTGCGGTCGCTCAGCCTGATTGACCAGGAGTCCGGGCAGAGCCAGCCGGTCGTTGTGTCGCCGGACTATCGTCTCGATTATCTGGGAGATGTAAAGATCTACGAGGACCGCGATGTCCTACCGCGTGCCTTTCTGGCAACCGGCCTGGAGGTGGCTCCTAATGCGGGGCAGGTTATCGCGCGCCTGCGCTCCCCTTCGTGGCAGGCAGAGCGGTCCGCTGTCGCGTCAGCGCAGGAGGTCGCACCCTCCCTGGCATTTCAGAGCGGCGGCACACCGGGGACGGCGCGCATCACCATTGACGAGCCGGAATGGGTTGAAATCGAGGCATCCGTTCCCGCGCGACAGGTGCTGGTTCTGACCGACTCATACTATCCGGGCTGGCGTGCGTTCGTGGATGGGACTGAGGCCCCGATTCTGCCGGTGGATGTCCTGTTCCGGGGGGTCGTCCTGGAGCCGGGCAGTCACCGTGTGGTGTTTCGCTATCAGCCGGACAGCTGGCGGATCGGGCTGTTGCTCGGCGTGATTGGCTGTATTGGAACGGTTGGTCTGCTGGCAATCCGACGGCGTTGACGCCGTTGGCACCGCGCGGCTATACTCGGGGGCCACGAGAGGATCGTGGCCCTTTGCCAGGGTGCGTTAAAGCCCTGGTGTCCTGGCCGGCGGGGATACCGGACGGCGCTGGCCGCTCCGGTTATGAGTGGTCTGACTGGGCCGATCGGGGGCGGCCGAGGGGCTCCGGGGCCTGGCGAGGAGAGGCCGGTGCATGCGATTCCGGCAGGCGAGACAGGAGCGGCTGGCCGGTCCAGGCTGAAGTGGCCCGGCGACTGGCAGGGCGTCCTCCCATCGCGCCGGAGGATGGCCGTGGCGCTGATGCTCGGCCTTTTTCTGACGGCTCTCCTTCGGCATCAGCCCGTCGGCGCCATGCCTGCTTCGCTGGTTATCCGACGTGTCACGGTGACCAACGTCAGCGATACCAGCTTCACCGTGAACTGGACCACGGATGTGCCTCTGGCTGGCCGTGGTTCGGTCGTTTTCGGAACGAGCACGGCGAGTGTGACCGTGGGTGTCGTCGAACAGGGGATGGTCGCCGGAGCGCGTGGGGATGTCCACAGCGTGACCATCCGTGACCTGAGCCCCTCAACGACGTACTACGTCGCGGTCGTCGATGCAGGGGTGACCGAGAACAACGGCGGCCAGTACTATCAGGTGACGACGGGGCCATCGCTGACCAATCCTGTTCTCAATCGATACGCCACCGGCCAGGTTCTCCAGGCCGATGGGCGGACGCCGGCGGCTGGGGTACTGGTGACGCTTACTGTCCTTGATAATGCGGGCTTGAACGGGACCAGCGGACCGACGACATCGGCGCCGCTGTCAGCGCTGACTGATGCCCAGGGCACCTGGCAGATTCCCCTGAATCCGCGTACGACTGACAATCGGAACCTCTTCAACTATGCAGTGAACGGGCCGGATTTCGTGCTGGTGACAGTCGAGGGCGGAGGACTGGGGGCAGTCTACCCGGCCCAGAGCTTTCCGCTGTCTGCCGATAGCACCGGCAAGGTTGCCGTGCCCGCGCTGACCCTTGCCGCAACGACGATCCCGACTGATACCCCGGTCATCGCCACCGCGACCTTCACCGCGACTCCGATCCCAACCGTCACGGCAACTGCCACGCCGACGCTGACCGCGGTGTCTACCCCGACGTCCACGCCGACCGCTGTGGCACCCAGCCCAACGGTAACGCCACTGTCCCGACAGACCGAGATCCCCCTCGCTACGCCGCTCGTGCCTGCTGTCACGCCTCCTGGTCCCACGGTTCTCCCCGTCCCATCGCGGCCGCCCGCCCCGGCCAACCAGGGGAATCCGGCGATTACGACCGTCATGCCTCCGCCGGCCCTGTTGGGGACGGTGTCCCCGACGCCGGTCAGGCCAGCCGCGGAGGTGCCGGCTCCGTCCGCCGTCGCTCCTACCGCGGGGCGAACCCCGCGGGCGGTCCCCCCGATCACGCCGTCAGCCGCCTATGCCCTGCCCCCCCCGACTGGGGCTAGCCCGACTGCGTTCGTTCTGGCGAGCACGCCGGGCGCGGCAGAGCCGTTCCGGATGGTCCGGGGAGCTGTCGCGGGTGGGGTCGGACTGGTGGGGCTGGGGCTGGTATTGGCCACGTTGGGGATCGTGTTTCAACGGCGGGACGGGTAGGAGATCAGCTTTGTCCAGAGCCTCTCCGGGACTGTGCCTTTCTGAACGAGACACGCCCCCTCGGGGACGATCTGGCCTGGCTCGGCTTCAAACGGTCCGAGCTCCGGATGCGAGATATCGAAGTAGATCTCGCCCGCCCGCATCTCGGCTCCGGTAGCGCAGAAGCAGATCTCCTGTAGCTCTTGATCGGTGAACTGATTCAACCAGGTGAAGCGATCACGCAGACGCCTGGCCTCGGCGGCGCGCTGCTCGCCGGTGAGCACTGGGTCGGCCTGGTATTCGGGTGTCATCCTGACCTCCGTGGTCCACGGTCCTGAAGGCGCCGTTCTCCCTCCCGCGCGAACCGCGCGAGGGCGAGACAAGGCGCATATTCCGGGCCACGGCCGGAGCATGGGACCCGCCGAGGCGCTGTGGGCTATTCCCAACGGAAGGTCCGGGCGGTGAAGGCGAGCGCGGCAACAGTCCAGGCGGCGAGTACGATCAAGGCCCCGACCGGGAACGGGCCCCCACCGGTGAAAGCAAAGCGCAGGATATCGCTGAGCGCCGTGGCAGGCAGGAGCTGGCTCACTGGCCGCAGGAGCGCGGGCAGGTGGTCGGTCGGGAGGAGGACATCCCCCAGGAGCAGGAAGAGGAGGTACAGACCGTTTGCGATTGCCAGGGTTGCCTCGGCGCGGAGCGTGCCGGCCATAGCCAGGCCGATAGCGCTAAAGGCGATTGTCCCGAGCACGAGTGCGAGGAGCGCGAGCGCCGGCTGACCGTCGTGCGGTCTCCAGCCATAGCCAAGGACTGCGACTGCCAGCAAGAGGACCAGCTGGATCAGCTCCAGGACCAGGACCGACAGCGCCTTGGCGATCAGAAGCCCCCAGCGCGGGAGAGGCGAGCCGCCCAGCCGCTTGAGTACACCGTAATAGCGCTCGTAGGCGGTCGCGATGCCGAGGTTGACCATCCCGGTCGAGACGATGGCAAGGGCCAGGATCCCGGGCACCAGATAATCCAGTGGGCCGAACCGGGACGCGGGGATGAGCCCCAGCGATGCGAAGAAGACCAGCAGGACGATTGGAACGACGATCGTGATGAGGACGTTCTCCCCGCGTCGGAGCGTCAGGATCAGTTCCATACGCGTCTGGGTAAGGACAGCTCGCCCGGGGACGGCACTCATTCTCGCAACTCCTTGCCAGTCAGGTGCAGAAAGACATCCTCGAGCGATCGACGTCCGACGCGCAAGGCTCTCGGTGCCCGATTGTGATCGCGTAGCCAGTGGGCCAGGCCGACCAGGGTATCCAAAGGGGCGGTCGATTCGATCAGGTACTCGCCTGGGCGCTGTTCCCGTGCACCGCGCGCCGCAGGCAGGGCGGTCAACTCGGCGATATCGATCGGCTGGTCTACTGCCAGCCAGAGATCACTCCCTGCGCCGCTGGTAAGCTCGCTCGGGGTGCCGAGGGCGATGAGCCGTCCGCTGTCGATGATCGCGACGCGATCCGCGAGGCGTTCGGCCTCCTCGATAAAGTGGGTTGTGAGGATGACGGTCAGGCCGCGGGCCTTGAGATCGCGGATGATTCCCCAGGTCAGGTGGCGCGCCTGGGGATCCATGCCCGCCGTCGGCTCATCGAGGAAGACGAGCTCCGGCTGCCCGATCAGTGCTACGGCCAGCGAGAGGCGCTGTCGCTGGCCGCCGGACAGGCGGCGATAGCGGGTCCGGGCCGCGTCTTCCAGGCCGACAAGGCGGAGCAGGGCGTCTGGGTCGGCGGGCTTCTCATAGAAGCTGGCGAAGAGGTGAAGTGCTTCGCGCGGGGTGATCGTTGGGTAAAAGCCGCCCTGCTGGAGCATGAGACCGATACGGCGGTGGAGTTCCGTTGGCTGGCGCCAGGGCTCGATCCCGAGGACCCGTGCGGTTCCGCTGTCTGGGACCCGGTAGCCCTCGAGAATTTCTATCGTTGTTGTCTTACCCGCGCCGTTCGGTCCAAGCAGCGCAAAGACTTCCCCCCTCCGGACCTCGAAGCAGAGATCGTGCACGACTGGCCGGCCGGAGTAGCACTTGGTCAGATGGGAGACGGAGATCGCCGGAGCGGTCGTGGGTGCCGCGGTGACGTGTGCTGGTAGTGCCAATCGCTTTTGCCTCGATACCGACACGATCATGATATGCAGCGTCGCGCTGACCTGTCAAAGACGCGCGCGGCGAAGAAAGTCGACGAGCCGTCGTGCGAGATCGGGCCCTGTGCCCAGATGCAGGTGGACATACGAAGCGAAGAGGGAGCCGCGGGTATAGCCCTCGAAACGCCCGGTCCCGACGAGACGGTACAGGGCACACGCCGGAGGAAGGGGACGATCCAGGGATGAATGATGGAACTCGTGGCCGTGGAGGAGGTCTCCCTGGTCGAAGAAGGGGCCCGCGTGAAGCGCTATGAGGTCGCGATACCCGATGATCGGGCGGTCTCCCATGACCGACCAGGCTGGAACGAGCCCGACCATAGGCCAGCGGCGCCCTGCCGGATCCGTGATCCCCTCCGAGAGATACATCAGGCCGCCGCACTCGGCATAGATGGGTAGGCCACTGGCGGCCGCGTGCCGAATCGCTGCATGCAGGGCGTGGTTCGCCGCAAGGCGCTCGGCGAAAACCTCCGGGAATCCGCCGCCGAGGTACAGCCCTTCGACGGCTGGGAGATCGGCATCGTGGAGCGGACTGAAGGGGATCAGGCGTGCCCCCCAGGCTTCCAGTAGATCGAGCGAATCCTGATAGTAGAAGCCGAAGGCCGCGTCGCGGGCGATGCCGAGCCGGACCTCGGGCGGCATCGGCCGGCTGGGAAAGAGGACCGGCTTCGGAGCCCGGAGCAGTGCGGCCTGCCGCGCGATCGCAACGACTGCCGGCACGTCCACCGTCTCTTCGACCTGGGTTGCCAGGCGCGCGAGATACTCGTCGGCCGCAGCCTGCTCGCCAGCCGGGACCAGGCCGAGGTGGCGCTCGGGAACAGCGAGGTCCGGCCGGGCCGGTAGGTAGCCGAGGACCGGCAGGCCGGCGAGCGATTGAATCGCGCTGGCCGCCCAGCGATAGTGGCGGGGCCCGG
>DATGMJ010000071.1:0-2188 GCA_035293685.1 Chloroflexota bacterium
TGGATCATACCCGATCCCTTGGCCATGCCTCCGACCGTGATCGTCCGGTTTCCGAGGTCAAAGGTGACCGCGCGCTCTTTGGGGAAGGTATCCGTGGTCAGGATGCCGCGCGCGGCCGCGGCGCACTATCTCCTCACTCAGAATGACCGGTGCGGCACGTACCCGGTTTGTCGTGAAGACGCCGGCCGCTGTCGCGGGGACGTCCGACGCAACTAGGGCCAGATCCAGAGCGCCGGTCTTCTTGATGCCGGCAGCAGTCGCGCCGGCCCGGTAGCCGAGCGCCGAGGTTACGCCTCCTCCGACAAGGACGTTCATTGTGCAGACCTCGCGGCAATGGACCGGCCCGCGCTCCGTCTGGCGGGTAACTGCAGAAGGATTGCGTCTCCAATAGGCTCTATCATCGCCGACCTGATGTCTCCTCGTCGGATCGCACGGGTTTCAAGACGGTGGCCTGATAATACGCTATTCTCGTCCCGCTGCCAAGGCCATCCAACTGCGAGACCGCTGGCGGCGTTCGGAGGCCGCCTGAGGAGAAAACGTTCCGCAAACCAAAAAAGCCTCGCAACAGTGCGAGGCTGGCCTTGTCAGTAAGATCAGGGTGGAGGGGGCAGGATTCGAACCTGCGAAGCCATTTCAGGCGACAGATTTACAGTCTGTTGGTATTAGCCACTCACCCACCCCTCCAGGTGAGCGCGACGACAGATCCACTAACCCTGCCGTGCACACTCAAGTATAGCATGGACAGTCTCCGCATACAAGGGCGATCGGCCGTGCACGCCACAGCCCGTCCCGGACATCACGTGGGCCGCCCGGCCGCGGCATTCGGAACTGACGGATTCGCCCGGAGGACAGCGACGAACTCCGATGATTTGAAGCCATTCTCGGCAACATGCCGAAGGTAGACCGCGATCACCTCCTCGATCTGATGGGTGAGCGTGTCATCAATCCGCAACCGGGATACTGTCAGCCAATCCCCATCCTGGTACAGCCGCAGAACCTTCAGCGCATTTGGAGTGAGCGGCATCTCGGAAGCCCGCGGATCCCCGCACCGCGCACACAGGACACCACCAGCCGCCGGGCTAAAGGTCATCCGGTCCGGTGCCAGCGGCTCGCGGCACTGCACGCAGACCCGCAGCTCCGGACGATAGCCGAGAAGGTCCAGCGCCTGGACCTCGTACAGACGCACCGCCTGGTCCGGGCGGCGAGCCATCGCCACGCGCTCCAGCGTGGTCACTAGCAGGCTGAAGAGCGCCTGATTCTCCTCTCGTTCGACAGTGAGACGGTCCAGAACTTCGGCGACATAATAGGCGTGACTCGCGCGCCACAGGTCATCGCGCAATCCCATGAAGGACGAGATGGTCTCCGCTTGGGTGATGACATCCAGATTACGCCCGCGCGCGAGCAGGATCTGACTGTGGGTGAATAGCTCGAGGTGCCCGCCGAGCTTGCTCGTGGGACGGCGGATTCCCTTCGCAACCGCCCGGACCTTCCCAAGGTGTCGAGTATAGAGGGTCACGATGCGGTCGACCTCGCCGAGATCGTGACGGCGCAGAACAACACCCTCGGTTCTGATCAGGCGCGGTGCGGCCACCAAGTGTTCCTCGATCCAGTAGACTCACGAATAGTGTACGCGCCCGATCACCCCTGCGCAAACCATCAATGGCTGGCGAGGGGAACGACCAGGATTTCATTCACGACCCGTGCAACCCCCGGCACCTGCCGGGCGACCTCCTCTGCCTCCTGACGCTCGGCCTCGCTGAAGACCAGACCGGACAAAGTGACGATCCCATCGGCTACCCGCACAACCAGGTCCGCCGCATTCAGCCGTCCATCGTATGCGAGTGCATCACGCACCATCTGCGCTGTATCGCCAGCTCCGTTCATGGCTTCTCCTCCCCGGGCTCACGGTAGCGCCCCGCTCGATCCAGATCACTCCCCGTGCGACCGGCCGCCTGCGGCATATCCGGTGCCGCGGGGATGCCAACCAGACGACCGTGCGTCCAGTTGACGTGGATGCGCCCATGACCTACGATGATCGGCGTTGGTCCAACCGTTTTCCCCAAGAGAGGATTCATATGGCTGACTTATTTGCAAAGTGCGGAATGTTGATCAAACCCCGCCAGGCCGAGGCCATGGGCTGTTATCCCTTCTTTATCCCCATCGGATCGGAGGCTGGCCCCGAGGTCAT
>DATGMJ010000072.1:0-18691 GCA_035293685.1 Chloroflexota bacterium
ACGCCGCGCGCCCCGCTCGAGTGCGAGTGCTCCCACCCGCTCGACCGCATTCGGCATACCGCTGACCACAATCTGGCCCGGCGCATTGTCGTTCGCGACGACTACAACTCCTGACCGCTCGTCGCGCTCGGTCACCCGGCGGCAGAGATCCTCCACCACCGACAGCTCGAGCCCCAGGATCGCCAGCATGATACCGGGCATCTCTATACCGGCCTGCTGCATTAGACGCCCCCTCGCCGCAACCAGGCGAAGACCGTCCGCAAAGCCCAGCGCCCCGGCCACCGCCAGAGCGGTATACTCGCCCAGGCTGTGTCCCGCCGCAACCGCCAACTCGATCCGATCGTCTAGAACCTCGCGCAGTGCCTGCCAGCTGGCGTAACCGACGACGTACAGCAGCGGCTGGGTTGTATCGGTCGCCCGCAGCTCCGCGTCCGTTCCTTCGAAGCATAAACGGCCGACGTCGCGGCCAAGCACGTCAGAGGCTTCCGCGAAGATGGCCCGAACCGAGGCGAACCGCTCCCACAGGGCCCGTCCCATGCCGGGGTGCTGACTTCCCTGGCCCGGGCACAGCAGTCCTACACGCATTCCGCGACTAGGCCTTCTTCTTCAGGACCTCCTCTCCCTTATAGGTGCCGCAGTGGGGGCAGACCTGGTGGGACGGCCGCAGGTTGCCACAGTGCGGACACCGTACCAGCTGGGGAACCGCGACGCGGAGATGGCTTCGGCGCTTCCCTTGGCGCGCATGCGAGGTACGCCGTTTTGGCAGTGGTGGCATGGATCAACCCTCTCTTGATCTTGACTGACGTACAGGCAATGTCCCGCGCCCACCGCCCCGGTCGGCTTTCGCAGCCCAACCGGCTCCCGGAGCAGACACCTCCCGTATCTCGCGCAAACACCCTCGTCACGGGCTGACGGCTACACGGGCGCGGGAGGCTATGGCACGACGATTACTCCCCGTGCTCCTCCTCGGATGCGAGAAGTGCCCGGAGGACAGCAAACCGGTGGTCTACTGGCTCGACGATACACGTGCACTTCTGTTGATTGAGATTCGTACCGCACTGCGGGCACAAGCCGCCGCACTCCGTCGAGCATAATGGCTTCATAGGCAGCGCCAGGATACCATACTCGCGGATGGCAGGCTCCAGGTCGAGCTCATGCTTCTCGTTGATCAAATAGGCGTAGCTCTCGTGGGGAACGTGCGCCGCCAGACCAGTGACAATATCGACCGTCGGAATATATTCCTCCTCGAAGCGGATCGGCAGGTCCGCGACGAAGACATCCAGGCAGCGACTGCACTCGAGTCGGACGGATGTCGTCAGCCGCGCTTTCACCACGATGCTCCGGTTGGTCTTCAGGAGCCGCACCGTCCCGGTGACCGAGCGGGTGAGCTCGATCCGGTCATCCAGGGTCGGTATCCGCTCATCGATCTCATACTCCCGGGTCGTCCCCACGGGCGCCTTCAGCAACTGGGCAACATTGATGACCATCCCTCCACCTCCTCGGCCGGCCGCGCGAGGCACCTACCCCAGATCATGAGAGTATACGCACCCGGCAGCCAACCGTCAAAAGCAGCCATCCGCCCTGGGCCTACTCGGTCGGATGGCCACTGTTCTCCGGGGTCCGGTGAAGCGACCGATCCAGCGTTGCGCGCCCCTTCCGAACTGTCGCCAGGAGCTTGGTGAGCTCATTCTCGAGATTGCCGAGGACGTCCAGGGCATACAGATCGGCGCCCTGGCGGATCTCCTCGGCCTGCCGCCGGGCCTCGGCGATGATCTGTTGAGTCTCTTCCTGGGCCCGTCGGATCAGCTCGTTCTCGCTGAGCATCAGGCTCGCGCGCTCGCGGGCCGCATTGATGATCTTGTCGGCCTCTTCCTCGGCCTGCATGATCACCCGCTCGCGTTCCTGGCTCATGCGGCGCGCCTGCTTGATCTCCTCCGGCACGGTGACCCGGAGCTGGTCGATGATGTCGAGAAACTCCTGTTCATCAATGATCGTTCGCGACGAGAGTGGAAGCCGCGTCCCGGAACTTACCAGCTGTTCCAGGCGGTCAATCAACTGCAAGACGTCGATGATCTCACCCCCTTACCCGCTAGCTCGTCAGCCAACGAGGCACTGGTGCCGTCTCTTCCTGCTTTGCCAGCTTCTGGCGCAGTGCATCGGCGACAAAATCGGGGACAAGCCCCTCTACGGTCCCGCCGAGCTTGATAACCTCCTTGATCAGGCTCGCGCTGAGAAAGCTGTACTGCAGACTGGCAACGAGAAAAACTTCTTCTACTTCCGGCGCCAGCGTACGGTTCATGAGTGCCATCTGGGTCTCGATCTCGTAATCGGACACCGCGCGGAGCCCACGCACAATCACCCGGGCGCCCGCCTGACGAGCAAACTCCACCAGGAGCCCCCCAAAGGCCCGCACCTCGATATTGCCGACACCAGCCAGCGCCTTCTCGGCCATGGCCACGCGCTCAGCTGTATCGAACACGAGGGTCTTGGCGGGCGTATCGTATACCGCGACGATCACGTGCTCGAAGATCTGGGCGGCGCGCCGTGCGATATCGACGTGCCCCATCGTAATCGGATCAAACGTCCCCGGATATACCGCCGTCATGGTCATGATGAATCATCTCTCCCGCGTCACCGACCGGCATCCGTCGGTAGATCGTCAGAACCGTATCCCCATGGCGCCGCACGCGGATCCTGGCGAGATCCTGGCTGATCTCGCCAGGATCCGCGCCGTGCGCATGCTCTACCGCCACCAACCCGTACGGCATCACCAGACCACGGGTGGCAAGAGCCTCGATCACCTCCCGCACGCTCGGGTCCCGGTACGGCGGATCCATAACGACCACCCCATACGGGGCGTGGCGTGCTGGTTCGACACTGCCCGTGACGAAGCGCAGGGCATCCATTCCAAACACCCGGGCCCGCGCCCGGAAGCCGGTAATCGCGAGATTCTGGGCGATCACGCGTCGGGCCGTGGCATCCCGCTCGACAAAATCGCACCACGCCGCTCCCCGCGAAAGCGCCTCGATTCCCAGGGCTCCGGTCCCGGCGTACAGGTCGAGCACGGTCAGGCCCCCCCAGAGCTCGGGATTACCTGGCCCGGCGCCCTCCACCGGCCTCCCCGGCCGTCGGGCCGCGAGAAGCGACTCGAGCATCGAGAATAACGCCGCCTTGGCCCGGTCCGAAGTCGGCCGCGTCACGGCGCTCGATGGACCGATCAGCTGCCGGCCGCGTGCCGCCCCGGCGATCACTCGCATCGCGTGCCGCCCTGACTGCCGCACCGTGCTGTAGATAGTCCGCGCTCTCCATCCCGCGTCCGACGTTCCCGCCGGGCCACACTTTCCGTTGGGCACCGGCATCCACAGCCACGGGCAGCGCTAGCTAAGATCGAGATCCTGCTGCCAGAATCGTTCCACCATCCGACGAATCAGGCAGTGCTCTGGTGCATCAAGGTCCGGATCCTCGCGCGTCAGATACTCCGCCGCGCGCCGGGCGTGCTCGATAACCTCGCCATCGCCCCACCGTGCAACCTTGAAGCCCGGAAGCCCGCTCTGCCGTGTTCCGAGGAACTCGCCTGGGCCCCGCAGGCGTAGATCCTGCTCGGCCAGGTCGAAGCCGTCGTGCGTTCGTTCCAGGATCTTCAGCCGCTCGATGGCCACCTCGCTCGGGCTGTCTGCGATGAGCAGACAGTAAGAGGGAGCTTCGCCCCGGCCGACGCGCCCCCGGAACTGGTGGAGCTGGGCAAGGCCAAATCGATTCGCCCCCTCAATGAGCATAACCGTCGCATTCGGCACGTCGATGCCAACCTCGACAACGGCAGTCGATACGAGCACATCGAGTTCGCGGCGCTGGAACTGGCGCATGACCAATTCTTTCTCGGCCGGCTTCATTCGCCCATGGAGAAGGCCCAGACGAAGATCCGGAAACACCTCGCGCTGGAGGCGCTGGTACTCGTCGATGGCCGCTCGGGCCTCCAATCGCTCGCTTTCCTCCACCAGCGGGCAGATGATAAACGCCTGGTGCCCCTCCGCGACCTGCTGACGCACGAACATATACGCCCTGGGCCGATCGGTCGGGCGTAGACAGCGCGTTTTGATCCGCTGGCGCCCAGGCGGCAGCTCGTCAATAACGATCAGATCGAGATCGCCGTACAGGGTCAGGGCCAGGGTGCGGGGTATCGGGGTGGCCGACATCACCAGGACATGGGGATTATACCCTTTCTGCCGGAGGATGCTACGCTGGTGGACCCCGAAGCGGTGCTGCTCGTCGATGACCACGAGCCCGAGGCGGTTGAAGGTTAATCCCTCCTGCACCAGCGCATGCGTGCCGACCACGATCTCTGCCGCCCCCTCGGCAATCGCCTGGTAGCGGCGGCGCCGTTCCGTGCCCTTCACCGAGCCAGTCAGGAGAACGACCTGCGGCGCACGGTCGCCCATGGGGGCGAGGAGGCGGAGAAGCGTCTGATAGTGTTGCTCGGCGAGAATCTCGGTCGGCGCCATTAGTGCCGCCTGATAGCCGCTGGCCGCAGCCTGTACCATCGCCGCGGCCGCCACCACCGTCTTCCCCGATCCCACGTCGCCCTGAAGCAACAGGCTCATCGGACGGGTCCGTTCGATACGCTCACGGATCGCGGCGAGGGCGCGCTCCTGGGCCCCGGTGAGGCGAAACGGCAGGCTCTCCAGGAAAAGAGGGACCCGATCAGCCCCCGTGCCCAGCGCAGGGGCCGGATCACCAAGCTCCCAGGCCCGCCGGCGCCGAAGCACCCCGACCTGCACCACCAGCCATTCGTCAAAGGCCAGACGCCGCTTTCCCGCTGTCAGTAGCCGATCGCTGTCCGGGAAATGCGCCTGCATCAGGGCAACCGGCAACTCCAGGAGCCCGAACTCGTCGCGAATCGCGGCCGGCAAGGGGTCGGGCACCAGCGGGGCGTATTGATCCAGGGTCTGCTTGATCAACCGCCGGAGAAAGCGCTCGCTCAGCCCATCGACAAGAGGATAGACCGGAACCAGGCGACCGGTGTGCAGGGTCTCGGCACCCCCGATGGGTTCCCATTCCGGATCCTTGAAGACGGGATGCCCTCCAACGATCCGGGCCTCACCGCTAACGGCGACCTCCCGGCCAGGCCTCAACTCCGATGAGATGTAGTCCTTCCGGCGAATCCAGACCGCCTCAGCGGTACCGGTCGCATCCGCCAGCGTAGCGCGAATCACGATCAGCCCGCCAGCCTTCCGCTCTGCCTTGACGTCCCAGATGGTCGCGAGGACTGTCTCGAACCCTTCGAACGATAAGTCACGGATTGGCTTCGCCGCCCGATAATCGAGGTGGTAGCGCGGGAAGTGATAGAGAAGGTCGCGAATCGTCCGAACCCCGAGGCGACGCAAACGCTCCGCGTTGGCACTTCCGACCCCGCGGAGCGCAAGCACCGACGCCTCGAGGGAGTCTGCCGCGGCCTCCGCGTTGCCCGCATCCGATCGGCGGCGGGATGCCGCACGCGTCCGGGAGCGCAGGCGAACCGGAGCAGCTGATGGCGTGGGCGCCGTTGGAACAGCCCCCGCCGGGACCACCGGAGCGGGGCGGTCCAGTGCCGCCAGCACCTCCTCGATAGCCGCCTGTCGCTCCTCTACGCTGCGCGCGGCGTAGCCGATCAACGGTGCGATGAGACGCTCGGTACATGCCCGCGCCCCAGCCGGCTGGCCTGCCAACCACCGCTCCAGGAAACGCTCGAGCCCGCCGATCACAGCACCGTTGGTATACCCTCGCCGCCGCTCGAGATCAAGGACGCGACGGAGGAGATCGATCGAGCTGTTAAAGCCCATCGCGTCTCGGCTCATCCTCTCTTCGAATCACCCATCCCAACCGGGGAGCACGACAACGCCAATGCCTCCAGGTCCTGCGTGGGCGCCGATCACTGGGCCATAGCGCCCAACAAGCACGCGCTCAGCTGGACAACGAGCGCCAATTCGATCCAGGAGGGCAGCGGCCTCGCCGGGAGCCCCACCGTGCAGAATAGCCAAACGATCAATCCGGGGGAAGGTCTCGACGAACTCGGCCAGCCGATCGAGCGCACGCGCCCGGGTCCGGACGCGCTCGACCGGCTGCACCTCGCCCTCTTCAAGCTTGAGGATTGGCCGAATGCTCAATAGAGACCCAAGGAAAGCGCTCGCCCGCCCGATCCGCCCTCCGCGCTGGAGGTACTCCAGCGTATCCACAACAAACATGATACGCACCATGGGGATGCGGCGCTCGATCCAGGATACGATCGTCTCACGGCTGGCCCCAGCTCGTGCCTGCTCGGCGGCCTCCAGCACCAGAAGCCCCAGTCCGAGGCTGGCCGAGAGCGAGTCAATGACTGTTACCTGCTCGGGCTCTGGCAGTCCATCGCGTGCCAACAAGGCCGACCGGACGGTGCCGCTGAGCTTCGATGAAATGTGAATGGATACGACCGCGCTCCCGTCGGCCGTCAGTTGCCGATAGGTCTCGGCGAAAAGGGCCGGAGATGGCTGGGATGTTCGCGGGATATCAGGACTAGCCGCCAGGATCTGGAAGAACTGCTCCGCGTCAAGGTCAACGCCGTCACGGTACACACGCTCGCCAACGTGGACATTCAGTGGGACCACCGCGATCCCGAGACGTTCGCAGAGCGCGGGCGGCAGATCACTGGTGCTATCGGTAACAATGCGGACAGCCATCGCGGCATCACTCGCAGGCGAGGTAGGCCGCGCAGTCGTCCTGCCCCCCGTCCACGACCTCGACAGTCCGGCCGGGCAGAAGAGCCTGGAGACGATCGGCAAGTGCACCCGCCATCTGCGCGTCAAGCCCTGTCCCGCGGTACAGGGTGACGATCTCACAGCGGTCAGCGCCGAGGCGCGGAAGCACGCCGACGAGAAGCTCGGCCGGGTCATCCCCTTCCTGGACCGATCCATCCTCCAGTCGGACCGCCCATCGTCCGCGCGATCGGATCAGGGATGCCGTCGCAACAGACGACCCCGCCTGCTTCATAGCGACAGCGTTCTCGCGTGCTGATCGCGCCGGATTGAAAGCCACCGCGGCAGCGAGGGCACGGACTGGATGCGCGACAATGATTGTTTCAACTGGCGAGATGGTCGATGCGAGGAGCAACCCGACCGATGGGGGAAGGGGCGTCCGATCGGCCAGGAGGACATATTCCCGCATCGGAGATGCGGCGAGAATATCCGCCAGGTCGCTCTCGGACTCGACCACCCGGTCCTCCGGATCGACCACCGCCACCGCGCCGAGGCTCCGGAAGAGACGCGCGAACCCCATTCCAGAGGCCACAACAACCAGGCCGCAGGAGGACGCCGGGGATTCCCCGTCGTGATCCCCCCGGAAGCGCCGATGCTGCTCGGCCATGTCTTCGATCTTTACCCGCTCGACTGTGCCGATCCTCGCCCCCAGCGCCACGGCCTCGTCCGGTCGGGCCGTGTGCAGGTGCACCCGTGCCGCAGTCTCATCACCGACCACCAGGACCGAACTTCCGAGCGGCCTGAGATACTGGCGGATTGCGACGAGATCTAGATGCCGTCCGCGGATGATGAACTCAGTACAGAAGCCGTCAGCCGCCGAGTCGCATGGGAGGGACGCGGGGGGATGGACTGACACGGCGCCCGCCACGAGCATAGGAAGCCCGACAAACGAACGCCACCAGCCCTCCAGGATTGTTGCGAGACCAAGTGCCCCAGCATCGACCACCCCGGCGCGACGCAGGACCGGGAGGAGTTCTCGCGTCCGCTCCACGGAGGCCATTGCTTCGGCCGCCGCGGCCTCCAGCACGGCCGCAACCTCTCCTCGCTCCGCGCACGCGGCCATGACGCGCGCCACGTCGTCCGCCACAGTCAGGATGGTCCCCTCGGCTGGCTCATCCACCGCGCCGCGCGCAACGTCACGGGCAGAGATCAGCGCCCGGGCGAGCGTGGAGCCGTCGGCGAGGTCATGGGTTGCCAGCGCAACGGCCATGCCGCGGAGGTACTGGGAGAGAATCACACCGGAGTTCCCACGCGCGCCGAGGAGCGCGCCCCGGGCCACGGCCGCCGCGATCGCCCCGATACTCGCCGCGCGCTCGGCCTCAACGGCCTCCACGGCGGCCCGGAGCGTCAGGACCATGTTCGTTCCGGTATCGCCGTCTGGAACAGGGAAGACATTCAGGGCATTGAGCTCGTCCAGACGGCTCTCGAGCAGCCGCAGCGCGTCGCGAAGCATGACCCGAAAAGACGGGCCGTCGCATCGCTCGCGCGTGGCAAAAGTCACGTACTCCACGGGCTCCATCCGGCTCGAGGTGACCGGCGCCCTCGCTCGCTCCCTTGCCATCGACGGCGGCTCGGTGCTATCATGCAAAGCCGATTGTCCAGAGGAAGCCAGCCAGGTCTCACCGCGCCAGTAAACCCGGGTATTCTACATCCGATAACAAAGGATTCGCCGCGCCGATACGCGGCCCGTTCCGCCAGGCACGGTGAGATGCACGAACAGGCAGAAGGAGACTCATTGTGGCACGACGTTGCGATCTCTGTGGAAAGAAGCCCGCGGCAGGTTATGCCGTCAGTCACTCTCAGCGCCACACCAAACGGCGCTGGCGGCCGAATATCCAGCACGCCACGCTCTTGATCGATGGAACGCCGCGGCGTCTGACCGTTTGCACGCGCTGTCTCCGCACCTACCACAAGACCCAGAAGGTCGCGGCGGGAACGTAATCGCTGACTGTGCGGCGCTCCTGGTCCGATCCGTGGTGATTCGATAGCGTACCTGCGTCCGAGATGACCGCGATGCGCTCCTGACCGCGGGATGCCTCTACTTGCGGGGGTCATTCACCGCGGTCAGGCGGAGTTCCCGCAGACCGGCCTCCACGCCTTTCGGATGGTGAAACACGGCCGAGCCAGCCACGAGTACAGTTGCCCCCGCCCGGACGACCTCCCCAGCCACGGACGGCGTGACGCCGCCATCAACCGATAGATCGGCCGCGGAGCCGGCGTCATCAAGCATCCGACGGATCCGCCGGATCTTCTCCACACTTGATGGGATGAATTGCTGCCCGCCGAAGCCCGGGCTTACCGACATCACCAGGATAATATCGGCCAGGTCGAGCACCGAGTCGAGCAGGAGGGGAGAGCTACCCGGGTTCAGGGCCACGCCGGCCCGGCAGCCCCGGCGGCGGATCTCTTCGAGATCCCGATACAGGTGCGGACACGCCTCGACGTGAACGGTAAGGGCATTCGCGCCGCTGGCGACAAATGCATCATAGTAGCGGGATGGGTCCACCATCATCAGATGGACATCGAGCGGCAAGGTTGTGGCCTGGCGGATCGCCGCCACGATCATCGGACCGAAACTGAGATTGGGAACAAACAGACCATCCATAACATCAACGTGTATCTGATCGGCCTCGCCGGCCCGCTCGATCTCCTGGACCTGCTCGGCCAGACGCCCGAAGTCAGCGGCCAGGATCGATGGCGCGAGCTTGATCCTCATGATCCCGTTCCTCCCGACCGGTTACCCGGCAGACTAAATCGGCGGGCCACACGCCACGGCCAGGCCGGGCCTTCCAGATAGCGAAATGCCCCTGCGGATGGGAGATGGCGCGCCGCCTGGAACGCGCGCCGCTTGCGCACGGCACGGGGCAGCCCGCGAAGTCCGTCCAGCCGACCGCGGAAACCGGCGAGTGCAGAGCTGAGTGAAGCACCGCGCGCCAGCTCGGCCGCAGCTATCGTGAGCGCGCCCGCAAGATCGTACACTGCGATCGCAGGCAGCAGCCACCAGACCGCAGGGGACGGGTAATTCTTTGCGATCATCCAGATCTTATTGCGGCCCAGATGATATCGCTTGAAGGGAGAGTTTTCCACCGCAGTCGCTGAATGATCGTGATAGACGCGCGCACGCGGCGCATAGCGGCACCGCCAGCCTGCTGCGAGCGCACGCCAGGCCAAGTCAACGTCCTCGAGATAGCAGAAGAAATCCTCATCGAACAGCCCCACATCCTCGAAGAGGGCCCGACGGTAAAGGGCGGCGCCGCCGCACGGTCCGAACACGTCGACCTCGACGTCAGCCTCGTCAGCCGGATGTCCAGCGCATCGGTCCCAGGCAATTCCCAACCGGTCGACGCAGATGCCAGCCGAGTCGATCAATGCAGGATTCGAGGCACGGAGCATCTTCGATGCGACCATCCCAACACCGGGCTGTTCGATCACGCGAACCATCTCCGCGAGCCAGGTCGGCTCAGCCCGTGCATCGTTGTTAAGGGTCGCGATCAGTGTTCCGCGCGCCGCCCGAATCCCCACGTTGCAGCCCCCGGCAAATCCCTGATTGGCCGGCAAGGCGATAACCCGAACCTCTGGAAACCTTTCCCGCACCCACTCCACGGATCCATCGCTCGACCCGTTGTCCACCACGATGACCTCGAAGTTCGGATAGGTCTGGGCGCGGAGACAGGTCAGGCACTCCCCCAGGATCGCGCGCCCGTTGAGGTTTGGAATGACGACCGAGACCAGGGGAGCCGGTTTGCCCGCGCCGCCGGTCGCCCCGGTGGGAGGATGTCCAGTCGGCCCACTCCTTCCCAACGTTGACACCTCCTCTGGGGAGAGTATTATAGGAACCAGTACCAATGACGCTCCGCACCGGGCATCGCCGCCACCCCATGCCCTTGCCGGTTGGGCTTCGATGAACCCGCCAGGAGCCAGGAGACAGCGATGACGCTACCGCGCACGATCGGTCAGCTCCGCGAGAGCGGATATGTCGATCGGTCCGTCAAGGCGGAGATGCGCCATAACCTCATCAAAAAGCTGCAGCGGAACGAAACGATCTTCCCCGGGATCATCGGCTACGAGGAAACAGTCATTCCCCAGATCGAGAGTGCGATCCTCTCCGGCCATGACCTCGTTCTCCTCGGTGAACGCGGTCAGGCGAAGACCCGCATTGCCCGCAGCCTGGTAAACCTGCTGGACGAGGTGATTCCGGCGATCGCCGGATGTGAGATCAATGACAATCCCTTCCACCCGATCTGTGCGGTCTGTCGGGAGAAGGTCGAGACCGAAGGCGATGACGTCGAGATCACCTGGATTCCGCGCGATCGGCGGTATGGCGAGAAGCTCGCCACACCGGATATCACGATCGCCGACCTCATCGGCGAGGTCGATCCCATCAAGGTTGCCGAGGGACGCTACCTCTCTGACGAATTAACTATCCACTACGGGCTGATCCCGCGGACAAATCGCGGCATCTTCTGCATCAATGAGCTCCCTGATCTCGGCGAGCGGATTCAGGTCGGACTGTTGAACATTATGGAAGAGCGGGATGTCCAGATCCGCGGCTACAAGATCCGGCTCCCGCTTGATTTGTACGTCGTCGCCAGCGCCAACCCGGAGGACTACACCAACCGGGGTCGGATTATTACCCCACTCAAGGACCGCTTTGGGTCCCAGGTCCGGACCCACTACCCGCGCACGATCGAGCACGAGATCGATATTATGGAGCAGGAGCGCACGATATTTGCCGATGAGGGATTCCGAACGGTCGTGCCCCGCTTCATGAAGGAGATCGTTGCCGAGACAACCCACCTCGCCCGCAAGAATCCCGATGTGAGCCAGCGCTCCGGCGTCAGCGCGCGGGTCTCGATCTGCAACTACGAGAATCTCCTCAGCAGTGCCCTTCGTCGGGCAATCCGGCTGGGCGAGCAGGAGGTCGCACCGCGCATCGGAGACCTGGTCGCGCTCATCCCCTCGACGCAGGGCAAGATCGAGCTGGAGACTATCGGCGACGCGCGAGAGGATCGCATCGTCGAGAAGCTGGTCCAGGGCGCCGTTCTCAATGTCTTCAATCGCTACTTCAGCGTCGCCGAGTTCGAACCGCTGATCAACCGTTTCGAGCGCGGCTTCACGGTCGAGATCGGAGATAGCATGCCGTCCGAGCGCTACGTCCGCCTGCTCGGTGAGCTGCCGGAACTCCGGGGAGCGGTGCGCCAGCTCGGGACCGAGTCCAGCCCGGCCGCGATCGCCTCGGCGATCGAGTTCGTCCTCGAAGGGCTCCACCTGAACCGCAAGTTGAACAAGGAGCGCACCGCCGGCAAATCTCGTTATCGAAGGTGACTCATGTGGTACACCTACTCGCGGTGGGACGGGACCCAGGACGTCTCTCCCTTTACGGCAGATGACGTTCTCGACGCGCTCGCCGAGGACCTCATCGCCGATGGTGATCTGCAGAGCGCGCTCCACCGCCTGTTCCGCTGGGGAGCCCAGAACCAGGACGGCCAGCGACTCCGCGGCCTCCAGGATCTCCTGGAGCAGATTCGCGAACGCAAGCAGCGCGAACTCAGCCGCTATCGGCTGGACTCGCTCATGGATGATCTCAAGAAGCGCCTCGAGTCGGTGATCCAGACCGAGCGCGCGGGCATCCAGAAGCGTCTGGAGCAGATTGGGGCCGCGCCGCGCGAGGACGCGGCCAGCGGCAAGCAGTCCCAGTCCGGTCACCCCCAGGCTTCGGATCCAGCGCCGTCCCGAGAAAGCGGCATGCATCCGAATCCCCAGGGACAGGAGACGTCAGCCGACCGGGGAGCGATGAGCGATGAGCAGGCGGCGAATCTGCGCCGGGTCGTCGAGTCGATGGCTCGCCGGAAGCTCCAGTTTCTCGACGAACTGCCGCCCGATTTCGCCGGCGCGGTGAAAGCACTGACCGACTATGAGTTCATGGATCCGGAGGCCCAGCGCCAATTCCAGGAACTCCTGAAGCTCCTGGAACAGCAGATCCTGGGCAGCCGATTTGAGGGGCTCAAGCAGCAGCTCCAGAACCTGACCGCACAGGACCTCCAGCGCCTGCGCGACATGGTCCGGGACCTTAACCGCATGCTCCAGGAGAAACTTCGCGGCGGCAGCCCGAACTTCCAGGAGTTTATGGAGCGCCACGGTGCCTTCTTCCCTCCGGACATCGAGTCGCTCGATCAGCTCATCGAGCATCTCCAGCGCGGCATCGCCCAGATGCAGTCTCTCCTCGACAGCATGTCGCCGGAGATGCGTCAGCAGCTTCAGGATCTGATGGACAGCCTACTCCGCGATGACCGTCTGAAGTGGGATATGGCCCAGCTCGCGGCGAACCTCGAGCGGCTCATGCCGGGGCGGCAGTTCCGCAACCGCTACCCCTTCCGGGGGGACGAGTCGCTGACCTTCGAAGAGGCCATGGAGCTCATGAAGCAGCTCCAGGACCTCGATCAGCTCGAGCGTCAGCTCCGCCGCGCCGGCTCGGCCCAGGCGCTGGACGAGGTGGATCCGGCTGAGGTCGAGCGTCTACTCGGCCCCGAGGCGCGCCAGGCGCTCGAGCAGCTCCGACAGTTGGTCCAGATCCTCGAGGATGCAGGGTACGTCCAGCGGACCAGCCACGGTCTGGAGCTCACCGCGCGGGGCGCCCGACGGATCGGGCAGAAGGCCCTTATGGACATCTTCGGAAAGCTCAAGCGTGACGCCTTCGGGAACCATCCGGTCGAGGTGCGGGGGGTTGGCGGCGAGCGCACGCACGAGAGCAAGCGCTACGAGTTCGGCGATCCGTTCCACCTCGACCTAGAACAAACGATGATGAACACCCTGATCCGTGAGGGTCCCGGGCTCCCGCTTCGCCTTCAGCCTGGAGATTTCGAGGTGTACCGGACCGAGCTCAATACCACCTCGGCAACGGTGCTAATGGTGGACATGAGCCGCTCGATGATCCTGCGCGGTTGCTTCCAGGCGGCGAAGAAGGTTGCCATCGCACTCGACAGCCTCATTCGCGGTCAGTACCCGCGTGATGCCCTGTACTTCATCGTGTTCTCGGATTACGCCCACCAGCTAAAGCCCGAGGAGATCCCGACCGTCGAATGGGATGAGAGCGTCTATGGGACGAATATGCACCACGCCTTCATGCTGGCGCGGCGCCTCCTGGCCCGCCACAAGGGCGCGAACAAGCAGATCATTATAATCACTGATGGCGAGCCGACTGCTCATCTGGAAGGCAGCCGAGCGATCTTCTCCTACCCACCGAGTTACCGGACGATCGCCGAAACTCTGAAGGAAGTTGGCCGCTGCACACGGGAACAGATCGTGATCAACACCTTCATGCTTGAGCGTGGGTACTATCTGGTCGACTTCGTCAACCAGATGACGAAGATCAACCGCGGGCGCGCTTTCTTCTCGACGCCGGATCGCCTGGGCGAGTATATTCTGGTTGATTACGTAGCAAGCAAGCGTAAGATCATCCGATAGATCGCTCCTCCACCATCAGCACGAACAGGAGAGAACGGGGTGATACCAACCGCATCGCGCCCCCTGCAGGGGAAAGTCGCCCTCATCACCGGCGCCGGAACCGGCATTGGCCGCGCCGCGGCCCGCGCCCTGGCCGAGGCCGGCGCTGCTGTCTCGATCTGCGGACGGCGGCGGGAGCCGCTTGACGAGACGGCGGCCGCGCTTCGCCCTCTCGACGTTCCGGTCCACGTCGCAACCGTGGATGTCCGCGATCCCGTCGCGGTCGAGCAGTGGGTCACCGAGGCGCGGGATCGCCTCGGACGCATCGACATTCTGGTAAACAGCGCCGGGACGAACACGCCGCGTCGAAGCTGGGCAGAAACCAGCATCGAAAGCTGGCATGAGATCATCCAGATCAACCTGACCGGCGTCTTCCTGTGCACACGGGCGGTGCTGCCCACCATGCGTGCCCAGAAGAATGGCCTGATCATCAACGTCGCGTCGATGGCCGGCGTGCACGCCTCGGTCGTCAGCGGCGTTGCCTACTCCGCTTCCAAGTTCGGGGTCGTCTCCCTCACCCAGTCAACTAACCTCGAGGAGTGGCGCAATGGGATCCGGGCTACGGTCGTCTGTCCTGGTGATGTGAACACACCACTCATGGCCAAACGGCCGGTTGCCCCGCCTTCCCACGCCTACGCGGAAATGCTCCAACCCGAGGACCTGGGCCAGACGATTCTCTTCCTCGCCACCCTCCCCGCACGAGTTCTGATCGAGCAGATCCTGCTCCGGCCGACCGTTCGGGAGTACTGAGTATCCCGAACATCGTTGCAGGTGCCACGGTCACGGTTGCAGATGATGCGAGGCGCGATAGCGGTCCAGTGCCTGACGCGCGAGTGCGCGGGCCTCTTCAAACTCCCACTCGTTGCGGTCGAACGCCAGCGCGTACCAATCGGTGACATCCGTGCCGCGGAGCACGCCGCCGAGGATCGTTTGCCCGTGATGCTTCTCGATCTCGCGAATGGTACCCGGCTCAAAGCGCTCGATCGACTGGAGGATGGCGACGTACTGCCGCTCGGTCCGCTTCCATTCCTGGATCCCTAGTGTTGCCATAGCTCTCCCTCTCAGTACCCAGTACGACACCCACGTGTCGCATCGTCATAATCTCGGCATGATTGTACCGCGATCGGACCGTGGTCGTCCGCGAGCATCTCCGCCCTCTCTCCTCCACGGACGGGCGCCCGGGCTAGACGCGCGTGTGTTCAAGGATCCCGGCACAGGCGAGGACATCGCTCCAGATACGACTATGACCCTCGAGTGCCCAGGCCATCCTGAGGACGGCCTGGGCACTCCCCCAGAGCCGAATGCGCTCCCGATCGAGTGCCAGCAGTTCGGATAGAATAGCGATCCGTCGTGCCAGGATCGCCTGGGAGCACGGCTGTCTCAGGAGGTTAGAAAGGGGATTGTGCAGGAGTACCCTTGCCTTGGAGCTGGAGTTCCGTCGTGCCGATGCCCGGTCGCGACACAGTTATACGACAGCCGCGGGGAGCGGCGATTTAGCGTGAGCTGTCATTCGCGGGCGCAGGCAGCCACAACCGCGGGAAGCCATTTTCCAGCCAGGCCGCCCCGGCGCCGCCGCCCCCAGGGTAGTCCCCCGACAGCGGAATGGTCCGGGCAGAACACGGGTCCAGGTCGGGGAATTATCTGTCGCGCGCACGGGCATCGGCATCCAGGCAGTGCGCCGCGGCCGCATCGGCGATGACGCGTACCCGGGGGTGGAGTTGTAGAGCAGAGGCCGGGACCAAAGGATCAACCGGCCCACGCAGGGCACGCTCAAGGGCCGCCGCTTTCTCTGCGCCGGTGACCAGCAGGAGAATCCTCTTCGCCTCCAGGAGTGTGGCGATGCCCACAGTGATCGCGCGGTCCGGCGGGTCCACCCCAGGGGGGAAGCTCCAGCGATTTGCCTCGCGGGTCTCCTCGGTCACGAGGGCGACGTGGGTCCGCGAATCAAACGGTGTACCCGGCTCGTTGAAGCCAATGTGGCCGTTCCGCCCGATCCCGAGAACGGCGAGGTCGAAGCCGCCGGCGCGCTGAATCAATTCCTCGTACGCAGCGCACTCTGCCGCGAGATCTGGCGCCAGGCCGTTCGGAAGATGACAGTTCTCCGGCCGTAAATTCACGTGGGAGAAGAGCTGTTCGCGCATAAAGCGGGCGTAACTACCCGCCTGATCAGGGCCGAGGCCAATCCACTCATCGAGGTTGAAGGTCTGGACCTGCCCGAAATCGATGTGACCCGCCTGATACCGGCGCCTCAGCTCGGCGTAAAGGGGAAGAGGCGTTCGGCCGGTCGGCAGCGCCAGGACGGCGGATGGTCGCCCGGTGATGAGTTCCTGAATCTCATCGGCCGCGGCGCGTGCCACCGCCGCCGCATCCAGGACGACCTCGAGCACTGGATGGCTCGTGGTCACTCGTCATCCTCCTCGTCTTCTTCCTCCTCCGAGGTGTCGGCACCACTCGCGATGCGCGGCAAAACAACCGGCACCTCGCTCAGGGCCACACGCCGACCGCGCGGTTTCCCGAGCCGTGCCACCGCGTCGTGAAATACCCGCACCATCTCCTCGACCGCCGCCGCCTCTACATCCGGCCGCGGTCCCACCAGCGCGACCGCTTCGATTCCCGCATCACGCAGGACATTGAGATCTGGCGGCCGCAGGTCCCACGATGGAAGGCTGATGATCGGCCGGTGGATCGCGTCGGCCGCCGCGCGCGTCAGAGCAACATCGAGCACTGTCATCTCCCGAGGGCTGTCGATCGGTCGAGGCGTCCGAACAAACGCACTATGGATCGACAGATCGTTGATGCCCCGGGCGAGCTGGCCCCCGGTCTGATCGAGAACGGCCAGGCGTCCGACGTCGGAGAGCTCCAGAAAGTTCGCGGGCGTCAGATGCGGATAGGCGGCGATGAAGTCCACACCGAGTCCAGCCAGCCGATCGATCTCCGCCGGCGTCACCGGACCTGCCGAGCCGATGATCACACCAATCATCGCCGAGCTACTAGCAGCCGCGAGGGCTCCCGCAATCGCCGCCTCCTCGCCCGCGAGATCGCCGGTGGAAGCGAGGAGGTCCGTCGCAGCACCGTGAATCCGCAGGGCAACGGCATCCGCGCCAGCTCGAACGGCTGCCTCAACGAGCGCCACCTCGTTCCGCGGAATCACCGCGACGATCAGCATCGCCGGGAGCGTGGTCTCGGCCACCCGGCCAAAGCCAATCGGCGCGGGCGATCCACGACTGATCTCCTTGAGGCGTTCAACGAGCTTGCTCTTCGGGGCCGTACCCGGCCTCGTAGACATTGGGATCCTCCTGGTCATCTCAAACAGGTCTGCTGGATCAGGTGGGAGCAGGTACGTGCTCGCCAAGGCGCATCGGGATGATGGTGCCCGCGGCATCAAAGGCCATCGGGTGGGGCTCACCAACAACCGTCAGCCGGGGATGGCGGGCCACCTCCTCGAGAAGTCCTTCGGACACCTCGAACTCGGCACAGTGGAGCGTATCATGGATGCGCACCAGCCGCGGTCGTGCGCGTGCTAAGGGAGGCAAGCGAAGGATCGCCGTTTCGATCGCCGTCCGGTCGTCGGGAAGGGTGATCGGAATCTTCCCCCGGTCCAGAAAGCCACTCGTGATGACATTCACCGCGGTTACTGCCTCGTCGATGCGGTCGCGCAATCGTCGACTGATCAGATCCGCCAGGCCGACCCCGACCGCGTTTCCATGCGATGCCTCGGTGAGCCCGAGCGCGACAATCGTCCGGATGCGCGGACGCCGCGGCTCGGGCTGACCCGGCACCCGGAACCGGCCGATAACGTTGGTATCCATCCCGGTGCCGGAGATGTCCTTCCCGATCCAATCCACGACCAGCACATCCAGCTCGTCAAACGGGAGACCCGGGTAGGTTCGCTTGTTCCGACGGAGCAGGCGCCGTTCACCTTCTTCGATCTCCCCGGGCTCGAGCACGGCGACTTCCGCCGTCTCCTCGTAGCCGTTCTCGCGGGTCGCGATGCCGAGCAGTATCGGCGCCCGGGCAAGCGTCACCCGGGCGACCAGCGGCACATATCGTTTGATCCCTTCCGCGCCGTGAGCGTGGATGAGATCGGCCTGCGCCTTCTTTCCCAACCCGATGGCGATCATTTTCATCAGGCCGCTCTCGATCTCACCGCGGAAGTCCGTATGCTTCTTCACCCGATTGATAATGATGATGCCGTCTGCTTCCGCCGCGTTCCGATCAAGATAGACCGGCATGCCATCCTCGGTCGCACCGATCTGAACGACATCCATCGAGGAACGGATTGGACAACGGACGAAGGCCTCGGTCACCCCCAGCGAGGCGAGAACGGCCGCCTGTCCTTCCGCGGTCGCCCCACCGTGGCTCCCCATAGCCGGGACAACAAATGGACTTCCCCCGACCCGCCGGACGGCCTCGGCCGTGCTCCG
>DATGMJ010000073.1:0-7880 GCA_035293685.1 Chloroflexota bacterium
TGCGATCTCGGTATCCGGCCCACCGAAGGGCTCGCCAAACCAGAACTTCTTGGTGGCCAGATCTGTATGGTACCACCAGTTGCTCGTATTCGTACTCGTTCGGGGGGTATCGCCGATCGGCATGAGGCCGTACATCCGATACTGATGGATCGTCCCGCGAGACATCTGGATGTCGTGCGTGCGCTCTGCGACGTGTGTTCGCCAGTATTCCTCGGCCTTGGTTTCGATCCACTCGTCGAGGAGCGAGTAGGCATCCTTCCCGTCGTACCGGAACTGAGTCAGCCAGATGCAGTGATTCAGCCCCGGCGCCTCCCAGGTGACGCGAGAGGGATCCAGTTCGAGAACCCGGCAGATCTCCAGGTACCCGTAATGGCCGTGGCAGAGGCCGATGACCTTCAGACCGGTCTCCCGCGTCATGAGAGTACAGCCGTCGAAGACCGGGTTTCCGGACTGGATGAGCCAGGCATTTGGGCAGATCCGCTCCATGTCGCGGGCGACGTCCATCATGAGCCGCAACTCGTAGAAATCGCCGAGATCAACCGCGCCGTAGTAGTAGCCGTGGCGGGCAGTCAGCTCACGCATGCGCCGGGCGTGGTGATGGCCCAGAGGATAGGCTGTGTTGATCACGAAATCCGCATCGCGCAGGGACGCGGCGCGATCGAGCGTCTGCTCGAACCGGAGGTCCACCCCCAGTTCACGCGCATAGCGGGTCGCAAGCTTCGTAACGAAGTCAAGCCGCTCCGCATCAATATCCATGAAGGAGACCTCGCTCCCCGCGAGATTCGGCGTTAGGCAGATGTCTTTGACCAAGCCGAGCGAGAAGACACCACTTCCCGCCCCGATCACGCTAATGCGAACCGGTCGTGGCACGATAGCGCTCCTTCTCCCTTGACGTGTATTCCACGGCAGACGCCGTGATCCGCGGCGCGCATCCGGATCACTGTCCCACCCCGGTGAGAAAACGGCCGGGGGCGGGTAGTCTCACGGCGCTGCGATTCCGACTGACTGCTCGATCCACGGCGGCATGGGCAGCCCCTGTTCACTGAGATGCGCCGCGTACAAGAAACGGTAGACATCGCTCACATAGAATTGCGGAAACTCCTTGCGCGGAAGACGTTCCTCAAGGCGGCTGACGATGAGCTCCGCCGTGGCCGCATCCATCCCGGAGGCGACCTCGTAATCGAAGTAGAACGCCAGATCGGCCTCCGGCCGCTCGATCACACGGGTGATGCCGAACGCGTTGGGGTACATATAGGCCGGCGCGTAGCGCTCCAGGAGGAAGGTTCCCATGGAAGCGGAATTGATGAGATCGCCGTGCCGGAATACGAAGTTGACCGTCTCCTGGGCGTCCTCAATCGTCTCGCCCGGAAAGCCGAAAAAGAAGAAGGTATGATTCCAGATGCCCGCGTCGTGGCTCTCCTGGAGAATCCGTCGGATGTGCTCCAGGTGCGTCCCCTTGACCATGAAGTCCATCACGCGCTGCGAGGCGGATTCCAGGCCGAACAGGATCATACAACAGCCTCCTGCCCGGGCGAGCTCCAGGAACTCGCGGTCGAGAATCCGCTCGAAGCGCATGCAGCCCGCCCAGCGCAGGGGAGCACCCCGCTCTGCAAGGCGCGGGGCAACATGGCGAACCAGGCGGGGCGTCATCGCTTCATCCACAAAAAAGACACGGCGGCTCCCGTAACGCTGGGTCAATGTAAGCATCTGGTCCAGCAACGCATCGCCTCGCTGCTGACTGAACGCCTCGGGCTCACCGTAGCCAACGTTGCAGAAGGCGCACCGTCCGAAATAGCACCCACGCGTCATCGCAAGCGGGAGAGCAAGCTCGGGTGCAAGGTAGCAATCGAGCGGCAGGCCGTCGAAGTCGGGCGGCGGCAGCTCGGCGATCCGCGCTTGCTCCTTTCGGCGATTCACCTTCACCACCGCGCCGTGACGATAGATAAGGTTGGGCACCTCCTCGAGAGCGCCGCGACCAGCCACGGCCTCGGTGAGCCGCCGGAGCGGTTCTTCACCGTCGAAGACCACCGCGCTGTCGAACAGCGTGAAGATATCCGGGACATTCGCCAGCTGTTCGCGCCAGATGCTGACCATGGGCCCCCCGATCGTGAGATGCGACCGAACCCCGCCCCGCTTGAGCACGCGGGCCAGCGTCATCGCAGCGATGATCTGGTTGACGCACGGGATCGAGATCCCCACAACCTCGGGGTTCTCCCGCAGCACATCCGGCAGGACCATCTCCTCGAAGATCTCTATGAACATATTCCGGTCACGATCGTCCACCGCGCGGAGGATTCCGCGCGACGAATCCGGACGGTAGGCCGAGACATAGGTCTGGAGGTCGAGGCGCGATGGGTAATACGGGAGCGAGGCCAGCTGAAGCGCGGCCAGCACGGTCTCAAAGGCCGGTCGGCTGATCGTCCCATCGTAGAAGGACGGACTGCGAATCACCGCCTTGGCCGCTGTCACCGCCTCGGCCACCGCCGGCCCCTGCTCCAGACCCCAACGCACCAGCCCTAGCGGCGGCGCCTTCGGCCGCGGGCGCAGTGAGCGCAGGCGCTCGACGCTTCGCCAGGCAAAATCGCGCGTGAGCACGTGCTCGAAGACTTCCGCGTTCAGATCCCGTTGGATCACCTCAATGCCGGCCCGCCGCAGATAAGCCGTGAGGGATGGCAGCGCCAGATGCGGCATGGACGGCGTCCAGTTGGGCGGGAAGAATAGCATGACCTTCATCCGCACGACCTCCTCACCACCCGAGCTGGTACAGCACGTAGCCTATGATCCCCAGCACGCCAAGTCCGCCGTCCAGGCGAGCCGCGAATGCGACGAGGCGCCCCCGGTTCGCACTCTCACGACAGCGAGCTTCGGCCACGATCAGCAGGACGAGCCAGGCCAGCACCAGGGCCAGGACGACCACATCGTCGTACAGGGCAAACGCATAGTGGTTGAGATGCAGGCGAACGAACAGGCCCAGCAGGACAGACCGCCAGATCAGCGCCACGACTGCCGCAAGCGCCGCCGTCAGCACCCAGATGCCGTAGGCGGCACCAGTGCGGCCAAACGCGTTCCAGTGGCCGTCAGCACCGACCCTCACTCCGGCACCCCCTGGAGCTTCAGCTCCTCCGCCCGATGACAGCTCGCGAAATGCCCGGGACGAATCTCGCGCAACACCGGCGCCTCGTGGCGACAGCGATCAACTGCGTAGCGGCAGCGGGGATGGAAGTAACAGCCAGAGGGTGGGTTCGCCGGATCGGCAACCTCCCCCTCGAGAACGATTCGCTTGGAGCGGAGGCGCGGATTCGCCTTGGGCACCGCTGAGAGGAGCGCCTCCGTATAAGGATGCAATGGATTGAGGAAAAGCTCCTCCGCTTCGGCGATCTCAACCAGCTTCCCCACATACATCACCGCGATCCGATCGCTGATGTGCTCCACAACGCTCAGATCGTGAGCCACGAACAGATAGGTCAATCGGAACCGCTCCTGAAGATCGGCGAGGAGATTCAGCGTCTGGGCCTGAATCGAAACATCAAGCGCCGAGACTGGCTCGTCGCACACCACGAGCTGGGGATTCAGCGCGAGAGCCCGGGCAATGCCGATGCGCTGGCGCTGACCGCCGCTGAACGCATGGGGATAGCGGGTCATGTACTCCGGACGCAGTCCCACAACCCGGAGGAGCTCGGCCACCCGATCCTTCAGTTCGTCCCCCTTCGCCACGCCATTGACCAGGAGCGGCTCACCGACGATATCCAGAAGCGTCATCCGCGGGTTCAGGGACGAGTAGGGATCCTGAAAGATCATCTGCATATTGCGGCGAATCTGCTTGAGACGCGGGGGATCGAGCTGCGGGATATTGACCCAGCCGAGATTCTTGTCCTTGAAGAAGATATCCCCCCGCGTCGGGTCGAAGGCGCGCAGGATCAGGCGGCTTGTTGTTGTCTTCCCACACCCCGACTCGCCCACCAGTCCGAGCGTCTTCCCCTCGGGGATCGAGAAGCTCACGCCATCGACCGCGCGCACATATCCCACGACGCGGCGAAACAGGCCCCGGGTAATCGGATAGTGCTTGGTGAGATCGCGGACAACGAGGAGGTCGCCCTCGGCGGCCGGCACGCCGGTCATCTCCGTCTCGGTCAGAGTCACGCTCCTACTCCATGGCACGGTTACAGCGGACCCAGTGGTTCGGTCCTACCTCGATCCACCGGGGATCATCGCAGAGCCCCGGCCGGTAGAGCGGGCAGCGCGTCCGAAAGGCGCAGCCTGCCGGAATCGAGTAGGGATCCGGAACCATTCCGCGAATTGACTCCAGACGCTGGCGTGTCTTGCGCCCCAGCCGTGGGATCGAGCGCAGGAGAGCCCGCGTATAGGGGTGGCGTGGATTGAAGAAGAGTTCATCGACCGGTGCCTGCTCGACCTGACGGCCAAGGTACATCACCACCACGTCATCGGCCATCTCGGCAATAACGCCGAGGTTATGAGTGATGAACTGGATCGCCATCCCATACTGGCGCTGGAGGTCCTTCATCAGCTCCAGAATCTGGGCCTCGGTCGTGACATCGAGCGCAGTTGTCGGCTCATCGGCGATGAGCAGGCTCGGGCGACAGGCAAGCGCCAGCGCGATGAACGCCCGCTGACGCTGTCCGCCACTGAGCTGGTGCGGATACCGTTCGATCACCTCGTGCGGCCGCGGCAGGCCAACCTGACCGCACACCTCGATCGCGCGGGCTCGGGCCTCGTCTCGGGAGACATTCTCGTGGATCTGGATCGTCTCGATGATCTGATGGCCGATCGTGTGCACCGGCGACAGCGAGGCCATAGGCTCCTGGAAGATGTAGGCGATCTCCTTCCCCCGGATGGATCGGATCTCCCGCCCAAAGGGGTCCAGGCGCGCCAGGTCGACGGCCTCGTCCACCACACCGGCCGCGGTCTGGCGCCGCCGATGGAAGATAATCTCCCCGCCAACGATACGCCCCGGACGCTGAACGATCCGCAGGATCGAATGCGCAGTAACGCTCTTTCCACAGCCGGACTCACCGACGATTCCGAGGGTGCGTCCGCGGTAGATCGTGAAGCTGACGCCGTCGACGGCGCGGACCGTCCCTTCGAGTGTCTCGAAGTAGGTCCGGAGGTCGCGAACCTCCAGGAGGGGTTCGTCGGTCGGCACGCGGCCGTCCAGCTTCGAGAGGCTCAGGTCGGCTGCCATCACGCCCTCACCGTCCATACGGATCCGCCGCGTCCCGGAGGCCGTCGCCCATGAAGTTGAAAGCCAGGATCACAACGACCACCGCGACCCCCGGCAGGAGCAGCCAGGGATAGAGCGCCACGGTCTGGACATTCTGCGCATCCTGGAGGAGCACACCCCAGCTGATCACCGGCGGCCGGAGGCCCAGACCGAGAAAGCTGAGCGATGTCTCGCTCAAGATCATGCCCGGGATTGCCAGGGTGATCACGGCGATGATGTGCGAGAGGAACGACGGCACCATATGCCGCCAGATAATGCGCCACTCGCTCGATCCGGCGAGGCGCGCTGCCAGGACAAAATCCTCTTCCCGCAGCGCGATGAAGCGCCCCCGCACCTCGCGCGCCAGGCGCGTCCAGCCCACCAGCGAGAGGATAACCGTGATGCCGAAGTACACATATTCCGGCGGCCACTTGGGCGGGAGCGCTGCGGCCAGCGCGAGCCAGAGCGGAATTGTTGGCATTGAGCGGATAAA
Source organism: Chloroflexota bacterium (assembly GCA_035293685.1). Taxonomy (GTDB): domain Bacteria; phylum Chloroflexota; class UBA6077; order FW602-bin22; family CADDYW01; genus JADGGD01. Next base: position 5,712 of record DATGMJ010000073.1, read on the forward strand.
CTCGATCAGGCGCTGGATAACGAGATCTGGCGTTCCCCCGTAATAGCCCGAGATACCTCCCAGAATGATCCCAAGGAGGAGGCTTAGCGCAACCCCGACCAGTCCAATCGACAGGGAGATCCGCGCACCGTAGATGATCCGGGAGAGCATATCCCTCCCGAGGCGATCTGTTCCAAGCAGGTAAAAGGGCTGGTCCTGGGCCTCTGGCCCAAGGCCAAACAGGTGCAGATTCGATGGGATCAGCCCCCACAGCCGGTAGGGAGGCCCCTGGGTGAAGAAGTAAATCGGATACCACTTTGTCGAATCAGTGGTGTAGGTCAGACGCAGGGTGTTCGGATCACGGTGTGGGCTGAGACCGTAGACGCCGGGATGGAAGGTCAGGCGGCCGTGGGCGTCCACGAAGCTGATCGTCTGGGGCGGCACGTAGCGATGCGCCCCATCGATATGCTCCGGATCGCCCGGCGCGATGAACTCACAGAAGATGGCGATCAGGTAGAAACAGGCGATGACGAAGGCGCTCACGACCGCGACCCGGTGGCGGAGGAACCGCCACCACATGAGTTGCCAGGGCGTCGCGACGTGAATGCGGGTCTCGGACTCAGCCCCTTCCTCGATCTCGATCGGGACAGGCAGCGCCGCCTGTACAGGTTCCTCGCTCATCGCGATCCATACCGTATTCGTGGGTCAAGCCACGCCAGCAAGATATCGGAAATGAGAACCCCCAGGACGGTCAGTGTGCCGATCAGGAGGATCAGCGCACCGGCAAGATAGGTATCTTTGGCGGTGAGGGCGTTGAGCAGAAGCGGCCCCGCCGTCGGCAGGCTGAGCACAACCGAGAGGATAACGCCCCCCGACACCAGCTCCGGAAGGGCAAAGCCAACCGAGCTAACGAACGGGTTCAGGGCCACCCGCGCCGGATATTCCCACACCAGTCGGCGCTCGTCCAGACCTCGTGCCCTGGCAGCCTGGACGTAGGGCTTGTGGAGCTCATCCAGCAGGTTCGCTCGCATAATGCGGATGAGCCCGGCCGTCCCCTCGCTCCCACCGACCAGGATCGGGATCCACATGTGCTTGATCAGGTCCCAGACCTTGGCCAGCGACCACGGCGCGCTCTTGAACTGGTCGGAGAACAGTCCGCCGACATCCATGCCGAAGTGGGAGAGCGCGATCCACATCAGGACCAGCGCCAGCATGAAGCCCGGCACCCCCAGGCCGACGAAACCAAGGGCAGTGAACAGGTAATCGAGCTTGGAGTACTGATGAGTTGCTGAGTAGACGCCGATCGGGATCGCGAAGAGCCACGTGCAGAGCAGGGTGGTTACCGCTAGGAAGAGCGTCCATCCCATGCGATCCCAGATCAGCTGGGAGACCGGCATATTCCACTCGAACGAGAGGCCGAAGTCACCGCGGGTCAGGATGCCCTTCATCCATTTGTAGTACTGCACGTAGACCGGCTGGTCAAGGCCGTACGCCTCTTTGAGGCGTTCGAGCTGTTGATTCGAGATCTCTTCGCCCTGCTGGGCGAGCTGAGCGGCATAGTCGTCAAGAAAACTGCCGGGCGGAAGCTGGATCAGGATGAATGACAGCACCGACACCGCAAACAGCGTCGGAATCGCGAGGATAAGACGGCGCACGATGTACTGGAGCATATCGGGGTCTCCAGGGGCGTGGCCCCCCGCCGATGCACGGCGGGGGGGCCACGCCCCCTCGCTACTGTTTGATGAAGAACTGCTGCGGGTTGATCAGACCGTAGTCGCGGAGGGTATCGTCCTGGATAAAGCCGTCCTTCACATTGCGGAAGTTTTCCTTCACGATGAAGGGCTGCGGCTTCTCTCCAACGACCCCGACCGCGTACGGATGCTGCTTATGAATGCCGATCAACTGCTGGAAGTAGGCATTCCGCTTCGCTTCGTCCGGCTCGGCCTGGGTCTTTTCCCAGAGCTGCCAGATTTGCCGGATCGGGTGGTCCGCGGGCGGCTCCTGCTGCTTGTACGGCGACTTGGCGTACCAGTGGCCGAAAAGCGGAGCCCACGGCCCATCATCGATCGTCCCGAGCCAGCGCCCCGGATCGGCCTTCACCACCGAGGAGCGATCAAAGCCCCAGCTCGAGCTCTGGACATCGCCGTTGTGGACGTGTTGCTCGTACAGGGACCGCTCGACATACTTCAG
>DATGMJ010000074.1:0-11543 GCA_035293685.1 Chloroflexota bacterium
GAAGTGGGCCTGGATGCGTGCGTGGTGGGTGTCCCTATCGGTCATCGGATTCTCCTCCTCGCGATTGCCGGGGAGAGTATATGCGATGACAGGGTCACCGCGCGGCAATGTCTGCTGCAGAGTTGCTTGCCGTCCATCAAGCATGAGGTTTCCACCGTGGCTTTACTTTAAAGTCCTGGCCCGGCGGTGCGGTTGAAATAGCCCAGGCCGCGCTGTTACCATGGCCGCCATCGGCGGTGGGATGGACCCGCGTATCTCGCCGCACGCCTCGGAATCGGTGAGGAGTCATGGCCGTCCGTCTGAACAAGGTGATCGCACTACTCCAGGAGGGCAAGGTCGCCTTTGGGACATTCCTGCCTGCGGGCTCGATTCCCGATGCCTACTGGATCGCTACCAGCCCGTATGACTTCGTCGTCTGGGAGATGGAGCACAATCCTTACGATGTCTCGGATCTGCGCCTCTCGCTTCAGTTCATGCTGAACCGGAAGCAGATCGCTGAGTCGGGCAGTGTGGCCCCGGCAGTGGTGCCCTTCGTGCGGATACCGATCAACGGCCGCGAGAATAACGAGTGGATTGTCAAGCAGGTGCTCGATTGTGGCGTGTATGGGATCGTCTTTCCGATGATCAACACGGTCGAGGACGCGGAGCACGCCCTCCAGGCCGCGCGCTATCCCCAGGCGAAAGGGGCACCGGACGCCGAGCCAGTGGGACGGCGCGGTCACGCCCCGGCCAACGCGGTCCGCTACTGGGGGCTGACCCAGCCGGAGTATTATGAGAAAGCCGACGTCTGGCCTCTCGATCCCAACGGCGAGATCCTGCCGATTCTGCAGTGTGAGACCCAGCAGGGCGTCAGCAATCTTCGCCAGATTCTGCGCAAGATCCCCAAGCCGGGGGTGATTCTAATCAGTGAGAGCGATCTCTCGGTTTCCCTGGGCTATCGCGGCCAGTTCACGCCGGAAGTCCGGGCAGCGGTGCTGGAGGCGGTCAACATCTGCAAGGAGTTCGGGGTCTACTACGGTTCTCCTCAGGCGAATGCTCAGAACATGGCCGAGCGCATCGCCGACGGCTTCCAGCTGCTGATGCCCGCACCCGGCCGTGATCTCTCCGGCCTGGAGATCGGGCGTTCGCTCGCCGGGCGGGTAGAATAAGAGACGATCGGTCTGCCTGACGATATGCCGGGAGATCGTCAGAGTCGGCCCACGCATTTGTTTCTTCAGTCAGGCGGAGTATCGCCGCCGCGAGCGGGTCACGGATAAGTGGATAGTTAAGGGGAGCCGCCCGGATTTTCATTGACCTTTTGCCTCCCGCAGGGTACGATGCCGCCACTGCCTGGCACGGCTGGTGCCGGAGGGTGAGCGGCACGTTGTTCCGTATTCGATTGGGTTGCAGCCGTTCTCTTTGCGTAGTGGCGGGAGACCGGCACCGTGCGCGCGAGTGGGGTTCTCGGGGATTGGAGGGAGAAGAAGCCATGGGCTGGCGCGCGTGCGTCCTCATTGCGCTCCTCGTTGTGCTTGCGGCCTGCAGACCAGCCGCTCACACGGTGGAGCCTGCGGCCGGTGCTGCATCGACCGGCACAGCCCGTCCGTCGCCGACCGGTAACCTGTTCCTCGCGGCGTCGCTGACCCCCTCGGTCAGCGCGGCCAGCCCCACGCCCGCGCCGCCCACCTCGACGCCGATGCCGCCCAGTCCCACCCCGGATCCACCGACAGCGACACCCCTGCCGCCGACACCGACGCCCGTTCCTCCCACCGCGACCCCGTCTGTGCGCCAGGCGGCTTCCTGGTTCGACCACACGACGATCCTCGGGGCGTACGGACGTGCTTTCGGCGTCGCGCCGATCCTGGGGCGGCTGGGGATGTACGCGAATATTGACGCCATGGCAAGCGATATGGCGCGCTTTGCCGCGCAGATCCGGGCGGTTAATGGCGGAAAGCGGATCCTGACTGAGATTCACCTCATCTACGCCCTGGCGATGCCCTGCAGTGCCGGCACCGACTGCCTCTCCTACTTCGAGGCGATGGATCAGGATCTCGTGACCGGCTACATCACGCCGGCCCGCCAGCGGGGCTGGCTTGTTTTCCTCGATACCCAGCTCGGGCGCTCAGATCCGCTCTCCCAGGTCAAGCGTATGATTGCCCGGGGATATCTCGCCTACGATAACGTGGAGGTCGCGCTCGACCCGGAGTTTCATGTGGTCGAAAGCGGCCAGGAACGCCCTGGTATTCCGATCGGGACCATCACTGCCCGACAGGTAAATGATGTTCAGGCGCTCCTGGATGAGTATGTCCGAACGCATGATCTTCCCCACAAGAAGATCCTGATCGTTCATCAGTTCGGCGACAAGATGGTGGGGGACGGCGTCCCCTTCATGATCCAGGACAAAGAGCAGCTTCGGGTCTATCCGAATGTCGATCTGGTGATCGTCGCCGATGGGTTTGGTTCACCCGACTCGAAGATCTCCAAATACAACAAGATGACTGATGCCCGGGTCTATCCGTTCATCCGGTTTCGAGGGATCAAGTTGTTCCCGCCCAACCCCTACGAGCAGGCCGGACACTACGACCGCCCGGAGCTGACTTTTCGCCAGGTCTTTGGTCTGGACCCAACCCCCGGACAGCTCCGGGTGCTCGATCCGCCCGATCTCGTGATCATGAACTGAGGCGGCGTCCGGAATCCTCTACCGCGATCAGGAGCAGGTTCGCCTTCGCGCAAACTGGCCTGCCGCCCTCCTCTTGTACCAGGGCAACCGTCCCTCTGCCAGTGGACAAGCAGGAGCGCTTACGCGTCGCGGTAGCGGGCGATCGCCGCTTCGTCCAGCTCGATCCCCAGGCCCGGTGCCGTCGGGACATGGACATTCCCCTCCGGGTCGACACGCAGGGGCTCCCGCACGTACCACTGGAACAAGTCGCTGGTCATGCCGGGCGGGTCGTGGAAGACCTCGAGATACGTGGCATTGGGAATGGCTGCGCAGAGATGCAGGTGGGCGAACAGCCCAACTCCACCACCGCCGTGATGCGGAGCGATGAGTTTGTGGTGCATCTCGGCGTAGGCGGCGATCTTGCGAATCTGGCTCATGCTCTCGCTGACCATCGCCTCTGGCTGAATGACATCGTAGCAGTCGCGATCGATGAGCCACCGGAACTCGTGGAGCCCACGGTTGTTCTCGCCGCCCGCGATGAGGATATCGACTGCCGCGCAGAGCCGGCTCAGACCATCGAAGTTGTAGCGGTCGAGCGGCTCCTCGAGCCAGTACACGCCCAGACGCTCGAGTTCGCGTGCGGTCTGGATGGCCCGCTGCTCAGTCCAGACCGGTCCGGGCTCTGCCTGCGGGGTACCGGGCTGCTGGGCCTGGTTGGCGTCGACGAGGATGGTCATCGTATCGCCTACCGCGCGCCGTACTGCTTCGACCTGGGCGAGATCCTGCTTCATGTCCCAATCATGGAGGCGGAGTTTCACCGCGCGGTAGCCGTCCGCGCGGACGCGCTGGACATCGTCCGCGCGTTCCTCAGGGGTTCGTACCTCAATGAAGCTCGCATAGGCGGGGACGCGGTCGGTGTAGCCGCCCCAGAGCTTGTAGAGCGGCTGGCCGCAGGCCTTACCGATGATATCCCAGAGGGCGATCTCGACCCCCCAGCAGCCGTTCGCCATCCGGAGGATGCGGGCGTGCTGTTCAATCGCGAACGGATCCTTGCCAATGAGCTGCGGCCTGACCCAGCTGTCGAAGCTGGACGATGCGCCGTAGCCCGGGGCGCCAATGCCGACGATCCCCTCATCGGTGTAGACTTTGACGATTGCTCCACCCCACCGGCTCCGGGTCAGACCGGGCGACCAGGCCGGTCGGAGGGGACGCGGGAGGGGAGGCCCCGCCAGGGGGATCATCTCGAGGTCAGTGATCTTCATATTTCCCATCCAGCCAAGGGATCTGGCGTCCGCACGCGCCGTGGTCCCCCCTGGGCCGCGGCGGGCGTGCGCACGCCGCGCTTAGGTAAGAATGCGCTCACGTCCACCGCTCGATGCCACCCCAGCGGTAGGGAAGACGCTGCTCGACCGGCAGGAGCGGCGGGAAAGGCAGGTGCGGCTCGGTCTGGTACCAGTAGGCCGTACTTGACCAGTCGCCCTCTTTGTCATTCGCGTGGCCGTGTTCGATGGAGAAGAGCAGTGACTTCTTGAAGTGGATTGGATCCTCGATGTGGAAGCGATATTGCGAATGCTTGCCGGTATAATCGGCGTTCGTCTTAAAGTGATAGCCGAAGTACGGTGTGCAGAAGGTCCGCTCGAGCCGGTTATAGTTCCAGGCACCGCAGAAGTAGTCCTCGGTCCCGGTGCCGTGGAGGCGCGGCGGCCATGGTTCGCCGTCGATGAAGAACATATCGTCGCCCTCGCCCCACCAGCCGGGTTCTTTGAGGTCCACATCGATGTGACAGCCGACGTAGTGGCCCCGTCCGCGTGCTTCCAGCACCACGTAATTGTCCCGTCCGGTGAGATTGAGCCGTTGCTCGCGGTCGTTCACCGCATCCGGAGGACGGACGATCGTCGGGTTCTCGCGGCGCCACTGAGCGTGGAACCGTCCGTAGTCGCCGTCCAGCCGATCGTAGGTCTCGTAATCGATGTAGTAGTAATAGATCACCTCGTCGTCGGTCTCGTTCTGTACGGTGATCTCAGCGCGCGTCGCGAAGGGCATCGGGAACCAGCAGTTGAATCCCCGGTGGAACATCTGGAGGGGGAGCGACCAGAAGTAGGTAACCTGGGCGTGGCCCAATCCGAAAAAGTCGCCGACCGGCACCTCAACGCTTGGCTCTGCCTCGTTGTCCCAGCGCATGCGGAGGACGAGCTTGCGCAGGTGGAAGGGGTCTTTCGAGGCGATAGTCGTCCAGATGTGGGTGATGCAGCCGGCTCCCTGGATGTCAGCGAGGGTGACCGTCGCGCCAGGGGGAATGTGCAGGCGGTCGTCATTGCCGCCGGTTCGGTCATAGCTGGAGATGCGGTGAGACTCGGCGTCTCGGAGTTCGGCAAGGTGGCGAAGTGAGGAGTAGCCCAACCTCACGTGGTCTGTCCTCCTGAAGCGTGGTCAACGTGTCTCGCGCGGACCGCTCTGGGCAGTGCGTCCCTGGCGGACCGTCGCGCAGGATTCCCGAATGCGGCCGCCGTCGCATCTCGCCGGGCCGCAATCATGACGGCTTTGAGGGCTCGTCTCCGGCTGGCTCGGCGTCCGTCCCGGCCGGAGCGGCGATCTGGGGCGGTGCTGAGATCTTCGTCTTTAGCTTCGCCAGCTCGGCTTCGACCTCGCTGTCGGCGCTCAGCTGGGCGAACCGGTCCTCGGTCGTATCGCGCTGGATTTCGATCTGAGCCGAGGCCCGAGCCTCCTCCAGACGGATGCGCTCCTCCATGCGGCTCAGCTCACTGGTCGGATCGAAAGATGACAAAGTAGCCGATACTTTTGCCACCTGCTGCTGGGCCTGGGCGCGGCGATGCCGTGCCAGCAGGACCTCTCGATTGCGCAGGGCGCTTTCGTACTTCTCCTCGAGCTCGTGCAGGTCGGCCTTCGCCTTCTCCACGGCCTGGTGTTGGGCCAGCCACTGGTCGTGATAGACCTTCGCGTTGTTCGCGTAGTCGATCTTGCGGCGGAGCGCCTCCCGGGCGAGATCCTCGGCACCTTTCTGTATCGCGAGCTCGGCCTTGGCCTGCCACTCGTCGGCGAGCTGCTGACTCCGCTCGGCATTTGCCTGGAGCTCCTTCTCGTCCGCGATCATCTTGGCCACCTCGGTCCGGGCCTCGGCAATGCCGTCGCGCATGTCGCGGATGAGCTGATCAAGCATCTTGGCCGGATCTTCCGCCTGGTCAAGCAGGGCGTTGATATTGGCCCGTGCGATCGTCGAGATGCGGTTGAGAATACCCACGCTCTCCTCCTGGTGAGGGGTTGCTGGTGCTGTGCATAATCTTATACCCGAATCGCGGTGCGGGCAATCCGTGTCGTGGGGCACTGCCCCGTTGGAATGCACGGCAGAAGACAGGCGGTTCGCCCCGCACGCATCGGGCGCGCGCGTTGACGAGCATATATGTTCTTGTCTATAATCCAGCCACGCCCGAGGGGCCTGCGCGTGCAGGCAGGTGCAGGAGGGGATTGCCGCCCTCGAGGGCCGAGAGCAGGGTTCGATGACAGACGGTGTGTTACCCGCCCGGACCGGCCGCTCGACACGGCCGCTGCTCGCCTCGCTTGTCGGGGTCAATACGATGATGCAGGCGAGGGATGCACTGTGGGGCTACGTCTTCTTGCTTCCCTGGATCATCGGGCTGGTTGTCTTCTTTTTAGGGCCGATCATTCTGTCCTTTCTCCTGAGCTTCACCAAGTATGATGTCATCACTCCGCCGCAGTTCGTCGGGCTGGCGAACTACGAGACTGCTTTCACCGGCGACGACCTATTCTGGCCTTCGCTCTGGCGGACCTTCGAGTACTCGATCGTGGTCGTGCCGGTGGGGTTGTTTGGCTCGCTCCTGCTGGCCTTGATGCTGAACCGCGGCCTGCCAGGAACCGGCTTTTTTCGGACGGCCTTCTTCCTCTCGACGCTGACCCCGGCCGTCGCGCTGGCCCTCCTCTGGAGCTGGATTCTCAACCCGGACATCGGTCCGATCAATGTGGCGCTTCGCGCGATCGGCATTCCGGGGCCGGGGTGGCTGGCGGATGTGCACTGGGCCTTGCCCTCGGTGATCCTCATCAATCTGTGGGGAAGCATGGGCGGGAATACAATGCTGATCTTCCTGGCCGGCCTGCAGGGTGTGCCGCAGGAGCTCTACGAGGCCGCCGCGATCGATGGGGCGTCGGGATGGGCGCGGTTTCGGCATGTGACCCTTCCGATGATCTCGCCGACCTTTTTCTTCAATCTGGTGCTCGGGGTCATTGGCGCGCTCAAGGTGTTTACCACGGCATTCGTCGTGACCGGTGGTAATGGCGGGCCGAATTACGCCCTCTGGTTCTTCGCCCTTCACATCTACCAGCAGGCCTTCTCGTTCTTCAAGATGGGCTATGCCTCGGCGCTCGCCTGGATCTTCGTTGTTATTCTGCTCGCGTTCACCTATTTCCAGGTTGTGCTCTCTCGCCGCTGGGTCTATTACGCCGGGGGAGACGAATAAGTGGCGATGTCGGAGAAGGTGTTTGCGGAGCGGGCCGCGCGGGCGGTTGGGGTTGGCCGCCGGCGGGGCGTGGGTGATCTGCTCCTGTACGTGCCGCTCATCATCTTCGCGATTATCTTTGTCTTCCCATTCTTCTGGTCGGTGTCCAGCTCGCTGAAGCCGCCCGATGAGATTCTGAGCTTCCCTCCCACCCTTCTCCCGTCGGTCCCGCGGTGGTCGAACTACGTGCGAGTGTTCGAGCGGGCACCGTTCGCGCGCTGGATTCTGAACACGATCATTGTGGTGGTCCTGGCGACGCTCGGGGCGGTGCTCTCCTCATCGTTGGTTGCGTACTCGTTCGCCCGCTTCCGCTATCGTGGTCGAGATCTTCTCTTCATGATCACCCTGGGAACGATGATGCTCCCGGCTCAGGTCACGTTGATTCCCCAGTACATCCTGTGGAGCAAGCTGGGATTCGTGAATACGCTTCTGCCGCTCTTCGTGCCGCAGTGGTTCGGTGGCGGCGCCTTCAACATCTTTCTCCTGCGCCAGTTCATCTTGACTATTCCCCGCGAGTTTGACGAGGCCGCGATCATCGACGGGGCAAGCCGTTTTCACATCTTCCGGGCGATCCTGCTACCCCTCTGCGTCCCGGCCCTGATGACGGTCGTCATCATCTCATTCATCGCCAACTGGGATGACTATCTCACGCCGTTGGTCTATCTAAACTCGGAGATGCAGTACACGCTTGCCCTGGGTCTCAGCCTTTTCAAGAATTATCCGGAGACCGGTGGCGAACCGCTCCAGCATCTCCTGATGGCCGCGTCTGTGATGACGATTCTCCCGCCGGTGCTCCTGTTCTTCATCGCCCAGCGGTACTTTGTCCAGGGGATCGTGATGTCAGGGATCAAGGGGTAGGGGGCTGCCCGGCGGAATCGGACGCGGCCAATCGTCCAGATTCAACCGCGTGGCCAAGAGCCGTAGCTGGTGTCAAGGAGGAGGCTTCCATGGCAGATCAGGTGGTCACCCGGCGTCGTGTGCTGAAAGCGATCGGTCTGTTCGCCGTAGTCACGCCAGTCCTCGCGGCCTGCGGCGGAGGCTCTACAGGTGGAGGCGGGACGGCTGCTCCATCTGGCGGCTCGGCAAGTGCGCCAACCGCGGCCGCGACCAGCGCGCCAGCGGCGCAGGCGAATCCCGCGGGCGGCAACGTGAGCCTGTCCATCTCGGTTTACCCGGACCGCCCCTGGATGAAGACCAAGGCGCAGGAGTGGGCAGATAAGAATGGCGTTCGGCTGCGTGTAGACGATATCGCCTATGCCGATATGAACACCAAACAGCTCACCGAGCTGGCAACCGGAACGATGCAGGATGTGGTCTTCAGCGGCAATAAGTGGATCCGCTACACAGCCTTCAAAGGGGCGTTCCGGCCGATCGATGACTACGTGAAAACAAAGCCGTACGATAAGGAGGACATCATCCCGTCAGCGATCACGGGAGGTACCTTCGAAGGGAAGCTCTACGGCCTGCCCTACGAGTGGAATCCCGGCAATATTAACGTCGTCATGTACAACAAGGATATGGTCCAGCAGAAAGGGGTCAACGAGCCCACGGATTCCTGGACCCACGACCAGTTCACCGAGTGGGCAGCCAAGATGACTGACAGCGCCAAGGGCGTCTACGGGACGGACCTCTGGCCAGGAACCTATTACGACTTTGGCGACCTGGTCCGCGACTACGGCGGAGATGTCATGTCCGACGACGGGAAGAAATTCCTGTTTGGAACGGACCCGCTGAACCGCCAGATCGCGCAGTGGGTGACCGAGTTGCGGACCAAGCTGAAGGTGGCGCCGCCCCGGGCCATGATGAGCCAGGAGCAGATCTTCCCGAGCGGTAAGGTTGCGAGCACCTGTACGAACGCGGTCTCGGTGAAGTCCACGATCAAGCAGATCGGGAACAAGTTCAAGTGGGGGGTTGTCCTGGGCCCAACCGGGCCGGAGGGCCTGCGAGGCTACGACAGCTTCGCAGCGCTCTGGAGCATCTACATCAAAAGCAAGTTTCCCGAGCAGGCCTACGATCTGATCCTGTACCTGACTTCGCGCGATACCGCCCTCTACGCCCTAATGAAGGACGGCCAGGTCCCTGCCCGCATCTCGGTCTGGCGGGATCCCGAGGCGAATAAGGAGACCGACATCTTCAAGCGCGTGGCGGACTGGATCTCCGACGGGAAGAGCAAGGGGCCGTTCCCGATCCCGGACAACCTGCGCTACACCGAGCTCGAGACGGCCTTCGAGAACAATGCCTTTCCAATGTTCTACGGCGAGGTTGACTTCGCGACCGGTCTGCAGAAGACCCAGGAGGCCTGCCAGAAGGTCATGGATCAGCCGCGCGGCTGATCTCTGTCTCCCTGCCTCCTGCTTCTCGGCGCGCCGGTGGAAACACGATCGTAAATCCTCCGGCGCGCCGGCTCAGCCCATCGTTTGCACGGGCAGAGCTTCACCATTCACGGGGCTGGCCGTGTCGACAAGGTCGACCGAGCACGCCAGGAGCTTCTCGATACCGTCCGGGAAGGTGGCCACGTCGCGGCCAACGGTCAGTGCCTCGCTTGCCGGCAGGAGGAGCTTTCCGCGCCGAACATCCTCGGCGAAGCCGGCCGAGATCTCATAGGCCAGCATCTCTCCCCGTGGACCAAGCATAATCTCCTCGATGAATCCCAGAAAGGCTCCTCCCTCGGTCATGGCCAGGAGCCCATCCAGCGTGACTGGCGATGTCAGCAGGCGATAGAGGCGCCGATCCGAGCGTGCCTTGATCAAGCCAGTGAGGTCAACGATCGTGACCGCGTCGCGCCCGAAACTCCGAACCTTCTCGATCGGAACCAGTTCTGCGTCGCGATGCCAGGTCGCCTCAGTAATGACCAGGGCGGCAACGCTCCGATCCGTGGGTGCAAAAACGAGGTCACGCACCTGACCGATCCGGAGCCCCTCGGCTAAGCTGATCACTGGAAGACCAATGATGGTTCGCGCGCGCTGCATCGTTCCCCGCCTCCCGCGCGAGTATCTCGTAAGGATGACGCCATCTGGCCGGGCGGCAAGAAGCGTGCCGCCCGGCCGTCTGGCTCGGACCACCCGGGCGCGTGGGAACGCACAACGCTCGTCTCGGAGCGCAACCACGCTACAATAGTGCCGCGAGGCCTGCGCTTTGCTGGTTGCGAGCGCCAGCGCCGGGCCAGCTGTCAGGAGAAGCCTCTTTGCTCTAACATATCTTTTGCTCGCGCGGGAAATCGTTCTCCCCGGCGGCCGCGGCGAGCGAAGATAGCTCTTGCGGAGCAGGGGAAATATTTGTCAAGGAGTGGCAATGAGCGGGGAGACCCGAACGGCCGCGGTGCTGGCGCGGGCCGAGAAGGCGGTGATCGGCGAGATCTGGACCTCCGGCGAGGCATACGAGAACCTGCTCTACCTGTGCGACCGGATCGGACATCGCTGGGCTGGCTCGGAGAGCGAACAAGCGGCGGCTGATTTCCTGCTGGCCAAGGCGCGTCAGTATGGGCTCCAGGACGTCCAGCCCCAGGCGTTCTCGTACACGGCCTGGAGCCGCGGCCCGGCTCGGCTGGAGATTATCTCGCCAGTCTCGCGGGAGATTGCGGCGATTGCCCTGCCCTACACGCCCGCGGCCGAGCTGGAAGGCGAGGTCATCTGGGTTGGACAGGGCGAGGAAGAGGATTTTGCTCGTCTGGAGGGACAGATTGCCGGGAAGGTAGTCCTGAGCGCGGCAGAGGCGAGCCCCGGCGCTGGGCAGCGAAGCTCGCACCGTCGGGAGAAGTTCGCCCGGGCTGTCGCGGCGGGCGCGGCGGCATTCCTGTTCGCGAACCAGAACCCTGGGATGCTTGCGGTCACCGGCTCGCTCGCGGCGGGGTTCCCAGCAGAGATTCCGGGCCTCGGCCTTCCCCGGGAAAGCGGTGAATATATCGTTCGCTTGCTGAGGACTGGACCGGTGCGGGTGCGCCTTCGGGTCGAGTCTCGCTTTGCACCCGCTACCAGCCGAAATATCCTGGGGAGGGTTGGCCCGCCCGACGTCGGTGGTCCATTTCTCCTTGTCGGTGCTCACTATGATGCGCACGATATCGCGGTCGGAGCGCTCGACAACGCGGCTGGCGCAGTCATCTGCCTGGAGGCGACGCGGGCCCTGGCGACGGTTGCAGAGATCCTGCCGATGCCGGTGCGGGTCGCTCTCTTCGCCTGCGAGGAGGTGGGGCTTCTTGGCGCCTGGCACTGCGCTGAACAGTTCGCCAGCGACCTCGCACGGTGCCGCTTCATGCTCAACATCGATAGTGCCGCGCGCGGCGGCCCCGGCAACGAGAACCTTACCCTGTGCGGCTTTCCGGATCTCGTCCCGTATTTCGAGGAACTCGGGCGGAGGATGCACTACGACGTGCCGGTGAA
>DATGMJ010000075.1:0-9750 GCA_035293685.1 Chloroflexota bacterium
CGCCACGTTCGTTGATTGTCTCGCGGCTCGGGCTGTGGGGATCCCCGACCAGGCCGGTCTCGATATCCAGGTCGGTCCAGGTGTACTCCCACCGGTTGGCCACCGGTCCTCCGCGAGAAACACTGTCGTTTGCCTCAATCCCCGTATCGGCCGCACCCGGCACGAAGTGTGCCGCCAGGTCTTATCCCTGTCGGCGCGCCGCCGGCAGGAGCGCTGACATCGGGCGAGGGGGCCGTTTGATGGCCGTTGCAACACGGCGGGCTCTCTTCACAGTTCTAGCGAAAGCGGCACGCGTCCTCCAGGAGGATGACATCCTCTTTGTCGTCGGCGGCGGCCTCGCGGCGGAGGCGTACCGTCTTCGCGAGACGGTCAATGACGTTGATCTATTCGTACGGCCAATTGATGCGCCGCGCGCCCGCCGGGCACTTGAATCGCACGGCTTTCGCGTCTGGATCGAAGATCCACGCTGGCTGTACAAGGCTTCCGCTGATGGCGTGCTGGTCGACATTATCTATGAATCAACGGGCATCGTCCACGTTGGGGATGAAACCTTCCGCCGCGCTCGCCACCTGCGCATTGACGACCTGTCCGTACCGGTGATGCCGCCGGAGGACCTCTTCGTGATGAAGGCCGCAGCCGCCACGCCGTCGGCACCCAAGCACTGGCTCGACGCGATCTCCCTGCTCGAGACCCAGCCGATGGATTGGGACTACCTCGCTGAGCGCGCAGCGGGAAATCCGAAGAAAGTCCTCCGCGCGATTATGCACGCCTACGATGATGGCGTGCCGGTGCCCAGCTTCGTCTTTGTGCGCCTCGCGCGCGACCTCACCAGATAGTGCTCGTAGAGTGCGAGGTAGCTGTCGACCATGCGCCGGGCCGAGAAGTTTCGGGCAACGTGCTCCCGGCACGCCTGCGGATCCAGTTGATCGACACGCTCCACTGCGCGAACCATCTCATCCAGCGAATTGACAACGAAGCCAGTCACGCCGTTGACGACGATCTCCGGGGCCGCACCGCGGTGGAACACGATGGGCGGTGTGCCGCAGGCCATAGACTCGATCATCACCAGGCCGAATGGCTCATCCCAGCGGATTGGGAGGAGCGTGGCACGCGCCCGCTGGAGAAGCGGTACCTTCGCCCGATCGTCGACTGCGCCGATCCACTCGATCCTCCCGCCTAGGCGCGGGCGAATGGCCAGATCGAACCAGTCTTGCTGGTCTGGCGGCGGCGCCGGCGCGGCGATGACGAGCGGGCGACCTGCGCGCTGGGCAACCTCGATCGCAAGATCAGCCCCTTTGTTGGGATGGAATCGTCCAAGAAAGAGAAGATAATCGCCCCGGCAATCGCCAGGTGGAAAGGCGTCGAGATCGATTCCGTTGTACACTCGGGCTACGATGTTGATCCCTGGCAGAGACCGCCGCTGATGATCGCTGACCGCGATGTAGGACTGATCAGCAAACGCTCGGGCAATCGGGTGGACATAGTGGAGGGTAGTGAGGGTCGGACGACCGCCAAGCGCAAGCAAAGCTGGCCCGACAGCCAGGCAATGGTTGTGGACGAGATCGCAGTCCGCGACCCGCTCCATCGCCCGGGCCACGTGCACCAGCTCACGCTGGTCGAATGTCTCGGCCCGCTCGACCTCCCGAAAGCTAATTGTCTCACTGGCAAAAGCCGCGGAGCCTTCTCGGGCGAAGAGCCGGACATAATGGCCGCGTCGCGTGAGGCCATCAGCCAGCAAACCGGCGATCAACTCGGAGGCGCCGTAGCCGTTAGGTGGTGTCGGGACGTGCGGGGTCGAGAGGATGGCAATACGCACGGTACTACGCCTGCCTTGCCAGATCAGAGGACCTGCGCAGTGGGTCCTGTACGTGAGGAGCGCAAGCAATGTGCCGCTCCTTTCTGGCATCGTGGGCGCGAACGGCGGTACGAAAAGTGCGCTGTCTCCTTTCTCTCGGCTGGAAGGCACAGTGGTGCTCGATATGGACGGACGACCGGTCCGTGCGTGGGGACCAACCATTTACGCCTGCCGGTCCGCCGCGCCGCGGCGCTCTTCCTCCCCGACAGCCAGGGCGGTGTTCCTCGACCGGGATGGTACGTTAATCGTGGATCGCCCGTACCAGGCCCGTCCGGAGGCGATTGAGATCCTTCCCACCGTCCTTGAAGGGCTGAAGCTTCTGACCGACGCAGGCTACCTCTTGATTGTTGTCACGAATCAATCTGGCATCGCCCGTGGATATTTCGGAACCCGGGCGCTCCGCCGCTTTCACGACTGTCTTGGCAAGATCTTCGCTGATCACGGCATCCGGATCGCCGCCTTCTACTACTGTCCTCACCACATTGCGGGCAGGCGTCTCGAACTGGCTAGACCCTGCAATTGCCGAAAGCCCGCGCCGGGCATGCTGTTCCGGGCCGCCGGGGACTGGGGGATCGATCTTGGACGCTCGTGGCTGATCGGTGATATGCCAACCGACGCCGAAGCGGCGCTCGCTGGCGGCTGTTCGCCAATTCTCGTCGGCCCCGAGCGAGCGCGCGGCGACAAGCGATGGACGGTGGTCGCAACGTTTGAGGAGGCAGCTCGGTGGATCACGCAGTACGACGGGAGCGGCTGCGCCATTCTGCGCCGAGCGCCTGAATGAGCTCATCCACGCTGATCACCGCCGTGCCGGCCTTGCCGACTACGACGCCGGCAGCGGTGTTTGCCAGTCGCGCCGCTTCCTCGATCGTTGCGCCCACAGACAGGGCGAGAGCGAGTGTGCTGACGACCGTATCCCCAGCGCCGGTGACATCGGCGATGTCGCGTGCGCTTGCGGGAAGCTCCAGCGGAGGACGCCCCGGCTCGAGGACAACCATTCCGCGCTCTCCCCGGGTGATAATCGCGG
Organism: Chloroflexota bacterium; assembly: GCA_035293685.1. Classification (GTDB taxonomy): domain Bacteria; phylum Chloroflexota; class UBA6077; order FW602-bin22; family CADDYW01; genus JADGGD01. The sequence continues at coordinate 2,880 of DATGMJ010000075.1, forward strand.
CCGCAAGCCCGAGACGATCCAAGAAAAAGCGCCGCGCCTCGTCCAGTGATACCCTTTCGGGGACATCCACGCCAAGCGCCTGGGCGGCTTCAGTCAAATTGGGCGTAATGGCTGTCGCGCCCGTGTATCGTTCATAATCGCGTCCTTTCGGATCCACCACGATAATCCGCCCGCTTGTTCGACTATGGCTAATAACGGCCCTGCACAGAGAGCGGCCCAGGACCCCCTTGGCGTAGTCCGAGAGGATAGTCGCATCAGCGGCGGCCACGCGGTGGTAGGCCTCGAGAAGGCGTTCGAGGGTTTGCGCGTCGAGCAGTGCCGCGCTCTCGCGATCAACCCGGGCAACCTGCTGCCCTGCCGCGACGATGCGGGTCTTGACGGTGGTGGGGCGACCGCTCACGGTTATCAGACTGCTCGGGGCGATGTCCATCTCTCGAAGGATCTCCACAAGGCGACGGCCGTCGGGATCATTTCCGATCACGCCAACGAGATACGGCACGGCACCCAGCCGGCGAAGGTTGGCGGCAACGTTCGCCGCACCACCCGGGCGCTCGATCGTCCGCTCGATCTCAACGATCGGCACGGGCGCCTCTGGACTGATCCGTCGGACCCGTCCGACCAGATACCGGTCGAGCATGACGTCGCCGACGACTACTACACGACAATGCGCAAAGCGCGCAACGAGATCGGATTGGACCCGCGCCATGGGCGTGACTCGCAGAGGTGTGGCTTGTGCTCGGGAGGCACCGCTTTCGGGCCGGCACCCCGGGGCACCCGCTTTCGGCGGGGCACGGGCCGTGCCAGGAGAAGTGGATAAACCACCGTGACTGGCACCGAGCGGGGGATCGAGCTCGATGCCTGCGGATGACTGGGTCATCTCTACAGCCGGAGAACGCCTTCCCGATCAAAGGAATGCGCCGGTGTCAGGGACGCGGGTCACTCCGACCACACCAGGCGGGCGGCTCTCACGGACTAGTACCGCGCCGGTCTGGCGGTCAACGTATCCAGGGGAGGAGGGCACGGGCCTGACGCACAAGGCTGCGGCGAGCGGGAGCACGCGGCGCAAGATCGGGAGATGGACCGCATGGGTCCACCGTACCATCCCGTAGCCGCCGGACCAGGGCATGAGCGATCGCCGCCGATCGCGCGATCACCGTGCGTTCCTCGTCAATCCAGCGCGGCGACTCGTAATAGTCAAGATGGTAGGTTACCAGATCGGGCTGTCGAATTGCGGGACGGTCGAGCACCTCGAAGAGAGCGGTGAGGAATGCTGTCTCCCACACTTTCTGGTCAGTAGACCGCTGGTCCAGGACATCAACGGTGGTCTCGTAATACTCAATCAGGATCCGGTGGACCAGGGCATCCTGATAAATCAGGGAGCCGGGTGAGCAGGGCGGACGGGCGCCGAACTCAAGATCAACATTGGGGGAGTTTTTGCAGAACGGGCTGATATAGCCGTACACCGGATACTGGAGGGCGGTATCGAGCAACTGCCGCAAGGCCTTCGAGGGGACAACCACGTCATCATCCATGAGGCAGACGTGGCGACCGTTCAGGGCGCGGATGAGACGGGCCTTGCCCGCCGAGAATGCCACATCGGACTCGCCGCTGTACTCGTAGCTGCACTGGACGCGGCGGTCAGCAGCCAGGCGCAGGGCAAATCGCACATCGTCCCGATTGATCACCGGGCGGGCGGATGTGTCAACCACGTGGATGCGAATGGGCACATCTTCTTGAAGAAGGAGGCTAGCAAGGGCCATCCCTAGGGTTGGCTTACCTTTAGTCAGGATACCGATGTCGATCCGCGCATCATTGTCGTCGACAGATACCGACGCCTCAAGGGTCGGCTGAAGATCGGAAAGGGTCACTCGAACCTCGGACGTGATACGGACTGTTAGAGAAAGCGGCCCGGCGAGGTGTTCCTTTGGGTCCGAATACTTCCTACGAGCAGGTGCAGTGGAGATGCCGCGGACACCCGGCTCTCCTGGCCCGATCTCGTAGGAAACACACGATGTTCACGAGCGGGAACGGACTGCTCCACCTTGCCACAGGCACTATAGCAGAAGGCGGGCCGAGCCACAATGGATCAAAGGATGGACTTTTAGGCTAGTCCTGGCGATCGATGCACGCCTGGCACACAGCTCCCACCGGACTACTGGCCGGTCTTCTGCCGGGGCCCGGCCGCATCATGGTAGAATGTGACGCCAACGAGGAGGGCGAAGGGCAAAGCGCATGGGTATTCTGGTCCAGAAATACGGCGGGAGTTCGCTTGCCACGGCCGATCGGATCCGGGCGGTAGCCCGACGGATCATCGCCAGCAGCGCGGAAGGGCAGCCGATTGTGGTCGTCGTGTCCGCCATGGGAGATACGACGGACGAGCTCATCAGCCTGGCTCGTCAGCTTGCCGATGAGCCGAGCGAGCGTGAACTTGATCTCCTTCTTTCGACCGGTGAGATGATCTCCTGCACCTTGGTCGCCATGGCAATCCGGCACCTCGGGCGTGACGCGATCTCCCTCACCGGGGCACAGGCAGGCATCAAGACCGACGCCACGTACAGCCGGGCGCGGATTATCGCCCTGGACCCATCGCGGATTCATCGGGAGCTGGCGGCTGGACGAATCGTTGTGGTCGCGGGGTTTCAGGGTATTACCGAGGAGTTCGACATCACAACCCTGGGGCGCGGCGGATCTGATACGACGGCAGTCGCGCTGGCCGCGATCCTCCGGGCGAGCCGCTGCGAGATCTACACGGACGTGGACGGGGTATATACCGCCGATCCTCGGATCGAGCCGCGTGCGCGGAAGCTCGACGAGATCTCCTATGAGGAGATGCTCGAACTCGCCCAGCAAGGAGCCCGGGTCATGCATCCGCGGGCGGTCGAGCTTGGGAGCGTCTACGGGGTGCCGATCGTCGTGCGTTCCAGCTTCAACGAGAATCCGGGCACACTGATCCATGGAGATGCGGCGATGGAGTTGCGCAATAAGGTGCGCGGCATTGCGCACGATACTGACGTGGCCAAGATCACCGTTGTGGGGGTGCCGGACCGACCAGGCATCGCCGCCGCGGTGTTCCAACCGCTCGCCGATGCCAGCATCAATGTCGATGTGATCGTGCAGAACGCGAGTATTCATGGGGTCACCGACCTCTCCTTCACCGTCGCGCGGGGCGACCTGCCGCGTGCCCTTCGCCTTGTCGCGCCAGTGTCCCAGGAGATCCACGCGACGGATGTCGTGAGCAGCACGGACCTCGCCAAGGTATCCATCGTGGGGACAGGGATGCAGCATACCCCTGGCTACGCCGCGCGGATGTTCCGGGCGCTGGCCGATGCGGGAATTAATATCGAGATGATTACGACCTCTGAGATCCGCATTACCTGCCTCATCGCGGCGTCGCAGGTGGCCCGGGCAGTCCAGGCCCTCCACGATGCGTTCCAGCTCGACCGCGCGGATCTCTAACGGCCTGGCGCACGGCACGCCGGGCCCCGGGTCGGTTCTCGAGGCTGTGGTACAATGACTCTAGCACGCAGCCGTGCGTGGTCGCTCCGATGACCGAGGTGGCCTACTGGCTTGGCTTCAACCTCGTCGCCGGCATCGGTCCCGCGCGCTTTCGCCGGCTCCTGAACTACTTCGGATCGGCCGAGCGGGCGTGGCGGGCTGGCCCTCGCGACCTGGCGGCAGCGGGCCTCGACGGGCGAACGATCGAGACGCTCGTCATGCGCCGCGGCCGTCTTGACCTCGGCCGCGAGATGGAGAAGCTCGAGCGGGCGGGGGTCAGCATCGTGACCCTCCAGGATGAGCGCTATCCCCCTCTGCTCAAGCACATTGCCGATGCGCCGCCTCTTCTCTATGTTCGCGGGGGTCTCCAGGCCGGCGATGATCTGGCCATCGCGGTTGTCGGGACGCGGCGCGCCTCGGTATATGGCCGCCAGGCCTGCGAACGGATCGTTGGCGAGGTGGCCGGACAAGGAGTGACGATTATCAGTGGTCTCGCCCGCGGCATCGATGCGATAGCACACCGGGCGGCGCTCGCCGCTGGAGGACGCACGATCGCCGTGGTAGCCTGTGGGGTGGATGTTGTCTATCCAGCCGAGCATCGGGCGCTCGCCTCGGAGATCGAGGCGCACGGGGCGGTTATTTCGGAATATCCGCTCGGCACTCCTCCGGAGCCGGGGAACTTCCCGGCCCGCAATCGCATTATCAGCGGCATGGCGCGGCTGACCCTCGTGGTCGAAGCCGGCGAGACGAGCGGAGCTCTGATCACCGCCGGCTTTGCCCTGGATCAGGGGCGTGACGTGCTCGCGGTCCCAGGGAGCATCTTCTCGCCCGGTTGCGCGGGGACCAATCGCCTGATCCAGCAGGGAGCGAAGCTCGTCCAGGAGGCGCGGGATGTCCTCGACGAGCTAAATCTGTCGACGGTTGGCCAGCAGCTCGAGTTGAAAGCGCTGGTGCCGGAGGATCCGGTTGAGCGCTCTGTGCTCGGTGCCCTAACGGCTGAGCCTGTGCACATCGATGAGATCGTGCGGCAGGTGAGCCTGCCGGCCGCGACGGTCAGCAGTGTCCTGACCTTGCTGGAGTTGAAGGGTATGGTGCGCCACGTCGGTGCGATGCACTACGTGACGACCGGGCGCTGATCGCTGAACGAGGTTGCAGAACAACTATGGCGAAGAATCTTGTCATCGTGGAATCACCGACCAAGGCGCGGACGGTCGGACGATTCCTGGGTAGGAACTACATCGTCGAGGCCTCGATCGGGCACATTCGCGATCTGCCCGAAAACCGCCTCGGCGTGGATATCGAGCACGGCTTTACTCCTCACTACGTGATCCCGGAGAAGAAAAAGGAGATCGTCAAGAAGCTCCGCAGCCGCGTTCGGGAAGTGGACGATGTGTACCTGGCGACTGACCCTGATCGCGAGGGCGAGGCGATCTCCTGGCACCTTGCGGAGACGCTGAACCTGAAGGATCCGGAACGGGTACATCGCGTCGAGTTCCACGAGATCACACGGGAGGCAATTGCTCGGGCGTTCGCGTCACCGCGGGCGATCAACATGCGCCTCGTCGAAGCACAGCAGGCCCGCCGGATTCTCGATCGCCTGGTCGGATACAGCCTGAGCCCGCTCCTGCGGCGCAAGATCAGCAAGCGCGGGCTCTCGGCGGGGCGAGTGCAGTCGGTCGCCGTGCGCCTGGTAGTCGACCGTGAGCGCGAGATCGAAAACTTCGTCCCGCGCGAATACTGGACGATCGATGCCACGCTGAGCAGGCACCGGGAGAACGGGAGGGCGAAAGCGCGCTCGTTCGTGGCCCGCCTGGTACAGGTGAATGGTGAAAAGCCGGAGATCGCCGATGCCGCGACGGCGAATACCCTTGCCGACGCGCTTCGGGCGTCGACGTTCGTTGTGGCCGACGTCCGGCGGCGTGATGTCGTTCGCCGGCCGCCCGCCCCGTTCACCACGAGCTCCCTCCAGCAGGAAGCCTCGAGAAAGCTCGGCTTCACCGCCAAACGGACAATGGCGGTGGCACAGCAGCTCTACGAGGGGGTCAATATCGCGGGGGAAGGGAATGTCGGCCTGATTACGTACATGCGTACGGATTCGACGGCCGTGGCCGAATCGGCCCAGACCGCCGCTCGCGAGTTCATCCGCCGTGTCTACGGGCCCGAGTATGTGCCGGCCCAGCCCAATGTCTATAAGACCAAGACGAAGGGAGCGCAGGAGGCTCACGAGGCGATCCGCCCCACCGCAATCGAGCGGACGCCGGAGAGCCTCAAGGGCCAGCTGAGCCAGGATCAGCTTCGCCTCTACCGGCTCATCTGGCAGCGCATGCTGGCCAGCCAGATGGAGGCGGCCGTCTACGATAGCGTGACCATTGACGTGGCCGCAGGTCCCACGCCAGATAATCGGCCGTACCTTCTGCGCGCGACCGGCTCGACGGTCAAGTTCAAGGGTTATACCATCGTCTATACAGAGGGGCACGACGACGGGGACGAAGAGGAGCCGGAGCGCTCCCTGCCAGCAGTCGATGTGGGTGAGGTGCTTCGGCTGGATGCGGTAACGCCCGAGCAGCACTTTACCCAACCGCCGCCTCGCTACACCGACGCAACGCTCGTCAAGGCCCTGGAGGAAAATGGCGTAGGCCGTCCAAGCACCTATGCCCCGACCCTCGCCACCATCCAAGAGCGCGGGTACGTCGAGCGGGTCGGCCGCCAGCTTCGTGCCACGGAGCTGGGGAAGCTCGTGACCGATTTGCTCGCCGAGCACTTCCCGGATATCATCGACATCGGCTTTACTGCTGAAATGGAAGAGAAGCTCGACGCGATCGCGAACGAAGGGGCGCCGTGGGTGGAGGTTCTCTCGGCGTTCTACGGACCGTTCGAGCAGACCCTTCGCCAGGCCGACGCGCGCATGCCGGTGGTGTCGATCACCCCAGAGCCTACAGGCGAGCTGTGCGAGAAGTGCGGCCAGCCGATGGTCATCAAGCACGGTCGGTTTGGAAAGTTCATCGCATGCAGTAACTACCCGGCCTGTCGGAATTCCCGGTCGCTGGTCGTGAAAACTGGCGCCCGATGCCCGCGCTGTGGACGCGGGGACCTCATCGAGAAGCGAACGCGCCGCGGCCGTACGTTCTACAGCTGTTCAGAGTACCCGACGTGCGACTTCGCATTGTGGCAGCGACCGCTTCCGCGGCCCTGCCCGCAGTGCGGCGGCCTGCTAGTCGAATCGTCGCGGACGGACGCAAAGTGCACCGTGTGCGGGGCGATCGTTGCCCGCGATGAGGAATCAGCCGCCGAGATGGCACCGGCGGTTAGCCGCTAAGCCCCGGAGGATCGGCGAGCCCGGGCAAGGGGGATCCTGTGGATTACACGCGACGGATAG
>DATGMJ010000076.1:0-4865 GCA_035293685.1 Chloroflexota bacterium
ACGGCGAAGATCGTCTGCCTCCACCAGCTCGGCCAGCACTTCGGCCGCCTCGCGCGCGATCCGTCCCCCCTTCGTCCGCACCCGCCGGACGATCCAGGGCACCAGATGCTCCCCGCGCGGCGGATCGGGCAGATAGACCTCGCCTCCCAGCCGCGCGATCTGCCGCACGACGGGGTGATCCCGATCGAACGCCTCATCCTCGATGAAGACGAGATCGGTCTCCGCGGGAACGGCGGGAAGATAGTCAAGGATGTCCTGCATGCGGGCATCGCCCTGGGATGCGCGACGCCCACCAGCAGTGGCTTCACCCGCCCCGTCGGCACGGCGCCCCCCGAAGAGACGCCGCACGATGACCAGCCGTCGCGCGCCCAGGAATGGCACTACCGCGACCGCCGCGCGCAACTCCCCGACCGTCAGGCGGGAGCCGTCGAGAACAGTCGTGTTCAGTCCCTGCAGATCTGGCGGACCGAGCCGAGCTCGGATCTCGTTCAGGCGCTCTGCACCAAAGAGGTCATCCCGGAGAAGGTAAATCACAGCACCTGCCCAAGGAACAGGGACGCTCGAAAGGCGGCGAGGCCGGTCTCCCTGGCCGGCCTCGCCGATCGCGGGAGCGGTGTGCGATCAGGTAAGCTCAACGACCGCGCCAGCCGCCTCGAGCTTCGCCTTCGCCGCTTCTGCCTCCTCCTTCGGGACACCCTCCTTCACCGGCTTCGGCGCCGCCTCGACGAGATCCTTGGCCTCCTTCAGGCCAAGCGTCGTCAGCTCGCGAACCGCCTTGATCACATTCAGCTTGTTCGGGCCGACTTCCTTGAGGATCACGTTGAACTCGGTCTTCTCCTCAGCCGGTGCCGCGGCCGGAGCCGCCGCAGCGGCGGCCGGAGCCGGCGCCGCAACCGCCGCGACCGGAGCCGCACTGACCCCCCAGCTCTCTTGCATCAGCTTAGAGAGCTGTGCAATCTCGAGCACACTGAGGCCATTGATCTCTTCGAAAACCTTCTGAACGCGCTCTGAAACTGCCATCGATTCTCTCCTCCTCGCTCACACGTTATCCCCATTCACCAGCATCCGCCCCGGCCCATCGCGGGGTACATCCCTGAGGCGACAGCCGGCGCGCTTCAGATCGCTCAGGCGGCCTGGAGTTGCTTCTGACGCTCCTCCAGTGCGTGAATGACGCTTGCCAGTGCGCTGTTCAGGACACCCACCAGTCCGGCCATCGGCCCCTGGATCGATCCAACCAGGTTCGCCCGGACCTGCTCGCTCCCCGGCAGAGCCGCGAGTTCGGATACCTGCTCAGGGGAGAGCACCTGCTGCCCCACCGTTGCCCCTTTCAGGGTGAGCAGGCGGGCACCCCGCGCGAACTCTGACAGCACGCGCGCCGCGGTGATCTCGTCGCCAGCCGTCAGCGCCAGGGCCGTCGGCCCGGTCAGGAAGCCGTCCAGACCGGTGAGCCCGAGCCGTCGGGCCGCAAGACGGATCAGCGTATTCTTGGCGACCCGGAACTCCACCCCCACGTCCCGAAGCTGCCGCCGCAGCTGTCCGAGCTCCGCCACAGTCAGGCCGCGATAATCAGCGAGGAAGATCGCTCGCGCACGCCGGAGCCGCTGTTCGAGATCGGCGACAGCCGCGATATTGCGTGGGCTCGGCATATCGCTCACCTCCTTTCCGTGAATCTCCCATTCTGGGGGCCTGCCGACGGCCGCGCCACCGCCGCTGGCCAAATAAAAAACCCTCGCGGCCAGAGAGCACGAGGGTACGAAAGACAAGAACCTCACTCATCCGGGAGTCCATGGACTCCAGATGATCGATCTCGCCTGCTCGAAGCCTCGGCAGGGTTATGGATTAAGGCCCTCCCGGAGCGGCGATCGGAGAACAGCCTCATTCGCCGTTCCCCGCGGCCCGCACCCGACGGTACCCCCTGCTGTCTCTGGCGTGGCAAGACACCCAGACGACGCCGCTTCGGTGTGGCGCCGTCTCTGGCCCGGGTTGCCCCGGGCGTTTGTCAAAAGATCACGCGACGCTCAGCGCGAGGGCCTGCTGCAGGTCCACCGGCACCCCTGGGCCCATCGTCGGCGCCAGGGTAATCGAGCGAACAAACTGGCCGCGTGCCCCGGACGGCCGTGCCTTCTGGACCGCATCGACAACCGAAGCCATGTTATCAAGCAGGGCCTTCGGGGCAAAGTCTGTCTTTCCGATGGGCACGTGAATGATCGCCGTCCGGTCAAGACGGAACTCCACACGTCCCTGACGGGCATCCCGGATCGCCCGGGCCAGATCTGCCGGCTGAACGATCGTGCCGGATTTCGGGTTCGGCATCAGTCCACGCCGGCCGAGGATGCGGCCAAGCCGTCCAACCCGCCCCATCATCTCCGGCGTGGCGATCGCCACGTCAAAATCCAGCCATCCTTCCTCAATGCGCTTGATGAGCTCATCCCCGCCGACGAAATCCGCCCCGGCCTCCTCGGCGAGCCGGATCCCCTCACCCGACGTGAAGACCAGCACCCGCACCGGCTTTCCCAGTCCGTGCGGGAGGAGCGCAACACCGCGGATCTGCTGATCCGCATGGCGCGGATCCAGATTGGTCCGCATGTGCATCTCAACGGTCCCCGGGAAGCTCGTGTATGAGACCCGGCGAACCAGCTCGACGGCCTCGGGAGGCGGGTACAGGCGCCCTGGCTCAATGAGCTGAGCCACCTCGCGGTATTTCTTCCCTCGATGCTTCATCGATCACCCCTGTGGTCCAAGTGGAGAAAGCCTCCTCCCACGTCGCGCCGCCACGCCTCAGCCCTTGATCACGATCCCCATGCTCTTGGCGGTTCCCTCAATCATCCGCTCGGCAGCCGCCAGATCCAGCGCATTCAGATCCCGCATCTTAAGCTGGGCGATCTCGCGAATCTTCTCGCGCGTCACCTCACCAACCGTCTGAACGTTCGGCTGGCTTGCGCCCTTCTCGATACCCGCCGCCTTCTTGAGCAGATCCACGACTGGTGGCGTCTTGGTCACGAACGTGAACGAACGATCCTCGAAGATCGTGATCTCGACCGGGACAATCGTTCCGGCCTGCGCAGCGGTCCGCTCGTTATACTCCTTCACGAACGCCATGATATTGACGCCGTGCTGGCCGAGCGCCGGCCCCACCGGCGGGGCGGGCGTCGCCTTCCCAGCCGGAATCTGCAGCTTTACAATCGCCTTGACCTTCTTTGCCATCCTCGACTCTTCTCACCATCAACCTCGGGCTACCCAGCACCGGTCGACCGGGGGAATACCCAGCACCTGCAGCAGCTCGGCGCCAGCCTTACCGGTCCAGCACGCCCCTCTTCCGGTAGACACGGGTCGCCCGGCTAGAGCTTCTCCACCTGCAGGAAGTCGAGCTCCACCGGCGTTTCGCGCCCGAAGAACGACACGAGCACGCGCACCTTACCGCGCTCGTGGTTGATATCATCAACCACTCCGATGAACTCGGCGAAGGGACCGTCGATAATGCGGACGCTCTGCCCCTTCATAAAGGCGATCTTGACCCGCGGCGTCTCCGCCTTCATCTGCTTCAGGATCGCCTTCACCTCGTGCTCGGGCAGGGGAATCGGCGTATTCCCCGATCCAACGAAACCGGTCACCCCCGGCGTGTTTCGGACAACGTACCACGAATCATCACTCATCAGCATCTGGACGAGCACGTAGCCAGGGAAGACCTTTCGCTGGACCGTTCGCCGCTGACCGTCCTTGACCTCGACCTCGTCCTCTACCGGAATGACAACCTGGAAGATCTTGTCCTTCATATCCATCGAGGCGATCCGGTGCTCGAGGTTGGCCTTGACCTTATTTTCATAGCCGGAGTAGGTGTGAATCACATACCACTGCGCCCCCTCCGGGACGGTCACCTGCTCCTTCTCCGCGGGAGCGGGCGCCTGGTCTGCCTCACCCCGCTCGGCCGGACCGACCTCGTCCACGGCTCCGCGTGTGTCCCTCACCATCGTCACGCCCCACCTAGTATCAGCTGAAACAGTTTCTGCACGACCAGATCGACCACCCCAATGAACGCTCCAACCGCGACCGACGCCGCAATCACCAGTCCGGTCAGATTCAGCGCCTGCTCACGCGTCGGCCAAACCACCTTCCTCAGCTCGGAACGCGTGTCATACACGAACTCGCGAATCCCGGCCGCCACGGTCTTGCCAAACCCGGTGATCCCCGTCGATGACACGGTCCGGGATGACCGCGCGGGACGGACCGGGCGCGCGGGACGGACGGATTCCACCGGAGCCCGACGCGGTAGCTTCATTGACCCTCTCCTCTATGCCCGAAAAGCCCACCGCCCGCGCGGCTTCGTGCTGTACACCAATCGACGGAGAACCAGCGGTGGGAAAAAGCCCGGACCTAAAGAAACGCGGCACATCGAAGGATCCCCTCGATTACCGCGTGCTACCTCGATCATAGGGAATTGCGCCTGGAATGTCAAGCAAGCGGCCCGACCGCGCACTCCATCCCTTCGTGCAATCGGTGGGCGCTGGTTCCTCTACTCGCCGCCCGAGTAGGCCCCTGCATCGACGATCGCCTCGATCACCGTGACCCCAGAATGGCCGAGCGCCTGCTCTATCGCGGCGCGGACCGCCTCGGCCGTCTCGACCCGCACCCCCACCGCGCCGAACCCACGGGCGATCTCGGCCAGCTGCGGACAGCCAAAATCGACACCCGACGGCGGATATCCCCGCTGGAGCTGACCGAGCTTGATCAGGCTCAGGCTCCCATCGACGAGAACGACGACGGGGAGCGCCACGCCAAGACGGACCGCGGTCTCGAGCTCGCCCAGATACATGCCGAAGCCGCCGTCGCCAATGATTGCCACCACCGGCCGCTTCGGCCACCACAGG
>DATGMJ010000077.1:0-9398 GCA_035293685.1 Chloroflexota bacterium
CGCCGGGATGGAGATCCTGACCGATGATCACCCGGTCGAGTGGAACGATCCCAACGGCGGTGCCGACAAGGTCGAAACCTTCCTCGCTCTCTCCCCGGATCATCTCCCGGACCTGGGCGATCTCGCCACCCGGAATCGCCACGCGCGCCTGACGGGCGCCCTCATACAACCCCTTGCCCAGTTCGGCCAGCACCGACGGCTTCAGTACTTGCACCGCCACGTAATCAACCAGGGCGATCGGCTCGGCCCCAACGCAGAGGAGATCGTTCACGTTCATCGCGATGCAGTCGATGCCAACGGTATCATAGCGGCCGACCGCCTGGGCGACCAGCAGTTTTGTCCCGACCCCATCGGTCGAGATGGCCAGCCCCAGCCCGTTCCCGAGATCGAGCACGTTTGCGAAATAGCCGATCGGCAGTATCGGGCGTCCAATTGCTGGCCGGAGCGAGAAGGTCTGGTTGATGGAGCGAAGGAGGCCGGCGAGGCCGCGCTCCTCGGCGGCCGCGTCGACGCCGGCCCGGCGGTAGAGATCGCTTGGCTCGGATTGGCTGGCCGTGGGCACCTGCTCTCCCGAATCATTCTGCCCCCGAGGGGGCTCTCCCAGAATCATACCGGGACGGGCTCGTCGATACAAGCGAGCCTGTCGGCATGCCATGCTACAATCGGGAAGGGAGAGTTGTCCTGACGCCTGTCTGCAGTCGCGCAAGCGGGACAGCGGGTGACCTTCCTCGTTCGTGGGCTCAGCCCGCGAACAGCCTTCTGGGGGAGTGAACGGCGGCGTGGATGGAACGATTGGGTCGCGATCCGGGATCACCTCGGCTCATCGGACGAAAATCGAAGCAGTCATTGCCTCTGCAGAGCGACTGCTCCTTTACGGCGGCACTCTGGCCGAGCCGCCCGGGCAGGCTTACCTGGGGTTGCTCCGTGCGCTGATCAGTGCTTCCGAGGCGGGGGCGATTCGCCGTGCTGCGGCAATGCTCTTCACCGCGCTGGCCGAGGCCGCGGCGGATGGGCTGCCGGGGCCGGGCGATGCCTGGCAGCGCTACCTCATCCAGCGGGTGCTGCTGGACGAAAACCCGTTTAGTCGGGCCGCGCGCCGCTGGCGATACGAGGAGATCCCGGCCGGGCTGCGCGAGGCCGCGCGGCGCGACCTGGTGATGATCGGGCGGCTTTTCGCGCTGAATGGTGAGCGGCTCGGTACCCTGGTTGCGGATATCCTGGGAGAGGTGCCGGGATGGACCAGCTTCGACGCGTTAGGGCCGGACCGTCCTCATCATCCGCTTGCCGTGCGCTTCGCGAGCCGGACTGATCTGGCGGAATGGGCAGATCTCCTCCCCGAGCTCGCGGCATATTATCGTGAGCACGGGGTGGGGATCTTCGCGCGCTACCGCGCCTTCCGCTGGAGCCGTCGGCCGGAAGGGGCAGGGCTGATACCAATCCGCCGCCCAGATCCGGTCACCTTCGACGACCTCATCGGCTACGCCGAACAGCGGGCGGTGGTGCGTCGAAACACTGAGCGTTTCCTGCGAGGACTGCCGGCCAATAACCTTTTGCTCTACGGTGATCGCGGAACGGGCAAATCCTCGACGGTGAAGGCGCTTCTCAATGCCTACGGCGGCCAGGGGCTCCGATTAATCGAGGTCCAGAAGTCGGCCCTGGGGGATTTCCCGACGATTGTCGAGATGCTGGCGGACCGTCCGGAGCGTTTCATCCTCTTCGTGGATGACCTGTCTTTCGAGGAAGGCGAGGCCGGCTATGCCGAGCTCAAGGCGTTATTGGAGGGAGGCCTGGAGGTGCGGCCGGAGAACGTCCTCCTCTACGCGACCTCGAACCGGCGCCATCTCGTCCCGGAGCGCTTCAGTGATCGGGCCGAGCCGGGGGGCGATGTCCACGCGGGCGATACCTTCCAGGAGAAGCTCTCGCTCGCTGACCGCTTTGGAATCACCGTGATCTTCACCACCCCCGACCAGGAGCAGTATCTCCAGATCGTCGAGGGGCTGGTCCGGCGGCGCGGCCTGGAGGTTGACCGAGACAGACTGCGCCAGCAGGCCCTGCAGTGGGCGGCCTGGAATAACGGGCGAAGCGGGCGGACTGCTCGTCAGTTCGTGGATGATCTGACGGCCGCTCTGGCGATGCCCTGACGTACGGGCCAGCCCATGCTCTGCTCTGGCTTGCCGCGCCGCGCGTTGACAGAAATTGACCGGGCAGGTAATGTATCGATCGGGAGGCGGCGTGGATGAGCCAGGGGTGATCCGCGGCGAGCGGGTGACGCTGCGGGAGATGGTGCGCGCCGATGTCGATGAGATGGCCCGGTGGCCGCATTTTGTCGAGCCGGAGCTGCAGTGGGCCAATCTCGATCTCACCTTCCCGGTGGACCGCGATGGCTATTTCGAGCGCGGGCGGTCCAATGCGACGCGTCGCCGCTTCGTCATCCGGAATGAGCAGGGCGAGCTGATCGGCACGATTGGTTTGCGGAATCTCGACTTTCATGCTGGCGAGGGAACCCTCGGTATCATTATCCGGGCCGATGCGGTTGGTCGGGGGTACGGCACCGATGCGATCCGCTCGCTCGTTCGCTATGCGTTCGATGTGCTCGGGTTGCGCCGGGTCGTTCTTGATGTTGCCGAAAATAATCCGCGGGCCCAGCACGTCTATGAGAAGATTGGCTTCGTACCGGTAGGCACGCACCGCGGGCCGCACGGGCTCCGGTACATTGATATGGTGCTCTCACGGGAGGCCTTCCGCCAGCAGGGCGGCCGTTCGACGGCCGTCTGAGGCTGGCCTGTACGTTTGCGAACACCTGTGCTATTATGTCGGCGCAATCGATAGCGGTCCAGGCGGACGCACGAAAGGAGATCATCTGGACCGGCGCGGAAGGCGAGCGTGCGCCGTGCGCGGCGCGGGTGGGTAGGAAGTGATGGATCGAGAGAAAGAGCGGGCATTAGAGATCGCGATCAGCCAGATCGATAAGCAGTTCGGCAAGGGTTCGATCATGCGGCTGGGCGAGGCGGCGCCGCGGCTCAATGTCGAGGCGATCCCGACGGGGGCGATCGCCTTGGATCTCGCCCTCGGGATCGGTGGCGTGCCGCGCGGGCGCGTGACCGAGATCTTTGGTCCGGAATCGGCAGGAAAGTCAACCCTTGTCCAGCACATCATTGCCGAGGCGCAGCGTATGGGGGGCATTGCGGCCTACATTGATGCCGAGCATGCCCTTGATCCGGGATACGCGCGCCGCTGTGGTGTGAATGTGGACGAGCTGTACGTCTCCCAGCCGGACACCGGCGAGCAGGCGCTCGAGATTGCCGAGGCACTGGTGCGCAGCAACGCGGTCGATGTGATCGCGGTCGACTCAGTCGCGGCATTGACGCCGCGGGCCGAGATTGAGGGCGACATGGGCGACTCCCACGTTGGGCTTCAGGCCCGCCTGATGTCCCAGGCCCTGCGCAAGCTCACCGCCGCAATCAGCCGCTCGCGGTGCGCGATGATCTTTACCAACCAGCTCCGCGAAAAGGTGGGGGTGATGTTCGGCAATCCCGAGACGACCCCAGGCGGCCGTGCGCTGAAGTTCTACGCTTCGGTGCGGCTGGAGATCCGCCGGGTCGAGTCGATCAAGCAGGGTGCCGACGTCATCGGCAACCGGACCAAGGTGAAGGTAGTCAAGAACAAGTGCGCGCCTCCGTTCCGGGTCGCCGAGTTCGACATCCTCTACAGCGAGGGCATCTCGAAGGAGGGTGGGCTCCTCGACGTAGGCATGGCGATGGGCATCATCAAGAAGAGCGGCTCGTTCTTCAGCTTCGGTGAAACCCGCCTGGGCCAGGGGCGCGAGAACGCGCGCGAGTTCCTCCGCGAGAACCCGCAGATCGCGATGGAGATCGAGCAGCAGATCCGGAGCAATGCCCAGAGCTACCAGGTGCTCGAGCTCGACGGCGTCGTGGGAAGCGGCGAGTAGGCGTGGTCCGATGGACGCCGATCGCGAGCCGGACTATGGGGCGCGGACGGCCGGTCGGCCCTGACGGTGCAGTGAACGGCTGGAGTTAGCCCGTGCGCGTCAGCCGCATCGAGATACATCCCCGCCATGCCGATCGTGTCTTCCTGCATACTGCGGATGGTCGGGTTCTCGATCTGGCGCGGCTGGCTGTCGAGGAGGCGGGCCTTCGCCCCGGTGTGGTCATCGACGAGAGCCAGCTTGCCCGCCTGCGTGACCGGGACTCTTTCGAACGAACACTCGGGCGTGCCCTTCATTTCCTCGAAGCCCGTCCCCGGAGCGAGCAGGAAGTCCGAGCCCGCCTGGCCCGTGAGCAGGTTAGCCCGGAGCTTGTCGACCGGGTAATCGATCGGCTCCGCGCGTTGGGCCTCATTGATGATGCCGCGTTCGCCCGGTTCTGGATCGAGAATCGGACGCGCTTCAGCCCGCGCGGCGCCCGGGCACTGAAGGCCGAGTTGCGTCGTAAGGGGCTGTCAGAGGAGATCATCGCGGACGTGGACGAGGTGGTGGACGAAGAGGAGAACATCCACGAGGTCGCCCGGCGCCTGGCGCGTCGTCTAGCGAAGCTCGATCGTCAAGCCTTTCGTCAGCGCCTCTGGGGTCAGCTTGCTCGCCGCGGCTTCGACTTCGATCTGATCGGCCCGGCTGTCGATTCCGCCTGGCAGAGCCTGCTGGACGAGCGGTCCGGGAACGCCTGATCGAGAGATTGGACGGCAGAGAGCGTACAGAGAATCCGCTAGCGGGCCGGTCCTGCCGTCACGATGACCAGACGATCGGTGCTGAAGTGCCGTGCTGCCGCGTCCAGGATCTGCTCTCGGGTCAGGCTGTTGATGATGCCAGGGTAGCGGTCGAGGTAGTCCAGCCCCAGGTCGTACATCTCAATCGTCTCAAGGACCCGGGCAACGCCAGCGTTCGTCTCGAGCGAGAGCGGGAGGATGCCGGTCAGATAGGACTTGGCATCAGCGAGTTCCCCCTCGTCCACCGGCTGCGTTCGGATCCGCTCTACCTCGGCGATGATGCTTTCGATGGCTCGCTCGACATTCACCGGGTTTACTCCGGCCCGGACCTCCCACGGCCCCGGCCCAATGGTCGCCTCGAGGTCGCTGTACACGTAGTACGCAAGCCCTTGGCGATCGCGAACATTCTCGCCCAGCCGGCCGGAAAGGCCGAGCCCACCAAGGATCAGGTCGGCCATACTCAGCGCGTAAAAGTCCGGATCCTTCCGACGGATTGACGGCTGACCGAGGGCGATGTCGGTCTGGGTCTTCCCCGGCACGACTAGATCGCGCCGGATCAGGCGGTCGGGAAGCGGTGCATCCGGTACGGTGAACGGTGCGGACGGCCCGCTCGCGTTCCAGCCGCTGAATGTCCGGGTCATACGATCCACGAAATCGTCGAAGTCGATCCCCCCAGCGACGGCGAGGCTCATCCGATTCGGCTGGACGTACCGACCGTGAAAGCTGGCAAGGTCGTCGCGGGTGATGCTGGATACTGAGGCATCGCTTCCCATCGCCCAGCGATGATACGGATGATCGGCCGGGTAGGCCAGCTCGCGGAAACAGCGCTCGGATACCGAGCGTGTATCATCCCGCTGTTCGCGCAGACGGGTGAGGATTTCGCCCCGAACCTTCTCCATCTCGGCCGCGGGGAAGATCGGCTCGCGGACAATCTCCCCGAGCAGGCCGATGATGAGGTCCAGATCATCCCGCAGGCAGCGCCCGCTGATGTGAATCGTGTGCTCCGTTCCATCCACGCTGAGCGAGGCGCCGACGCGATCAGTCAGCTCGCTGATCTGCTGAAAGGTGTGGCGGCTGGTCCCACGCTGCATCATCCGCGCCGTGAAATGCGCCAGGCCCTCTTTTCCCGGTGGATCGTAGATCGCGCCAGCCTGGATCGTTGCCCGAACCACGATTGCGGGCGTCTCTGGACGGGCGTGACCAATGATGGTCATCCCGTTGCTCAGACGGGTGCGCTGGATAGCCAGGGTTGGCACGCCTGAAGCCCCCCGGGCCGGTGCCTGATAGAACCAGTAGCGGCGCGCGGCCTGGAGCGGGCCCGCCGGGGCCTCGGCCGCGCCGACGGTCACGGTGGGCTCAAACCAGCCGACTGTGCGATTCGTAGGGGTAAGATAGGTCTCGGCGACGCGTTGGACGTCCTCGGCGGTCACCGCGGCGATGCGGTCGACGAAGGTCTCAAGGAGGGTGTAACTGCAAACCATCTCCAGGTCTCCCAGCCAGTAGGCCTGGTTGGTCACACCCTCCGAGGCGTAAGTGAACTGGGCACGCACCTGCTTGACCGCTTTCTCGACCTCTTCCGGCCGCACGCCTTCCCGGATGATTCGGTCGATCTCATCGAAAATTCGACGTTCCACCTCTTCAAGGCTCGTGGTGGGACGGAGGCTTGCCGAAATCTCGAAGAGGTAGGGGTCGCGCGTGAGGCCGAACGCGGATCCCGCGCGGGTGCACAGGCCCGTGTCCACGAGCAGACGGTAGAGGCGCGCGCTGCGCCCCATTGCCGTATCGCGGCCGGCGAATAACCCCATCGGCTTGGCACCGGAGAGGACGGCGTCGAGGACCAACAAGGGAAACACATCCGGGCTGTTCGCGGCCGGCGCGTGGTAGACGACGGTGAAGTAGCGGGTCGGCCCGGGCCGCCGGACGACCACCCGACGCTCTCCCTCCTGTTCCGGCTCGCACGTCCGCACCGGCGGCACAGGCGGACCCGCTGGGATTGGCCCGAACAGCTCTTCGATCCGCTCCATCAGGCGGGGCGTGTCGAAATCCCCCACTGCCACGACGACCGCATTATTCGGGGCGTAGTACGTGCGGTACCACTCGTAGAGATCATCCCGGGTCATTGCCAGCAGATCACATTTCCAGCCGATCACCGGATGGCCGTACGGGTGAGCCTTGAATGCGGCGGCGGTGACCTCCTCGTCCAAATGGAAGGTTGGAAAGTTTTCTCCCCCTTCCCGCTCGGAGATGATCACCGTTCGCTCGCTCGCCACCTCCTGAGGATCGAAGAGCGAGTTCACCATGCGGTCGGACTCGATGCGGAGGGCGAGGTCAAGCCGATCGCTCGGGAGGGTTTCGAAGTAGGCGGTGTAGTCGATCCAGGTGAAGCCATTGAGGGTTCCGCCGTTCTTGTTCACCGACCGGAAGATCTCCCCCTTGCCGAGAGAAGGGGTTCCCTTGAACATCATGTGCTCGACCCAGTGGGAGATGCCGGTCCGCCCGGCGGTCTCGTTCCGGGAGCCGACCCGGTACCACGTCCAGAACGTGGCGACCGGGGCATCATGGACCTCGCGCGTGATCACCATGAGGCCGTTGCCAAGGGTTCGTGCCTGGATCGGGTTCGACACCGTGCGGTCCTCCCAACGGTTTCGCCGCCGCGGCAGAATGCCGCGCACGGATCGTGGCCGTGTCGGCCGGATTATAGCACGGCCGTCCGCGGTGGGTGCGTGGGGTCAGCAGGCGTTAGGATCTGCCCCGCCGAAGGTGCCGGGCACGTGCGCGGGAGGGCCTTCCGCGTCGAGCAGGCGCTGGAGGCGGGCATACAGCTCGGGCGGCGTGTCATCCTGATAGACGTAAAGATTGGGGATCGCGTGCACGTGGGCGCTGGTACCACCGCCAGCGACCGAGGTCACGCCAAGGGCGGTGTTGCCGAAGTTGGCCAGGTTCAGGTAGTCACAAACCGATGTTGCTTCCTCGTGGACCGGTACAGCGCGGAGTTCGTCTTCGCTCCATCCCATCAGGCGCGGCCACTGGTACTCGCGTGCATAGTCGTAGAGCGTGCGGGCGAATGTCTCCTTCTGCATCGTGCGTCTCCTGCGTATCCTCCGGCGCGGAGGCTGGCAGGACATATGCCAGGAGGCCGTCGAATCGGGCGGCTCCGCCTCTTAGCGTGACGCGGGTGGGGTAGACTGGGGAGTTGGGGTCACAGCTGCCTTGAGCAGTGCGGTTGCCTCTCGGGCTGAACGATTCCAGGCCGCCTCGGGGGTTGCGAGCCCGCGGAGGGCGATGCCAAGGTAAACTTGGAAGATCTTTTGAACCTCGGCATTGTGCTGCCGGGCGAGTGGAAATGGATGGATATCGTCCTCACGCAGGATGCGCAGGAAGGCCCCCATAGGCGGGTTGTGCTGGAAGACCGGCGCAGCATCCCCGGCCTCGACGTTCGCCGGGAGGAGGCGCAGATACGCGAGCCCGGCGACCTGTGCTTCCTTGCTCGCGAGATAATGGATGAAGTCGAGAGCCCAGTCCTTATGGCGCGAGGCTGTGAAGATCCCGACGGCCCCGGCGCTCATTGCCAGTGATGAGGCCTGGCCCTTGATATAGGCCGGTACGGATTGGACGCTGTACTCCAACCCGCGCTGATCAGCATCGACGGTGAGCTCCGGGCCAAAGAGGATCATTGCCGTCTGACCGCTGAGCCACCGCTCGGCGAGGGTCTGGTCATCGGCCGAGGTCGCGTCCGGCGACGCGTAGTTCTGCGCCATGCGCGCAAGGAAGATGATCGCGCTCAGACCAGGCTCCTGGTTCCAGATAGCCTCATCGCCCGCCTCGTTGAAGAAGTCGCCCCCAGCTGACCAGAGGAATGGGCCGTAGCGCATCTGGCCGCTCAGGGGAGTGCCATCTCCGAACACATCGAAGCCGTATCGCTGGCGGGCACGGTCGGTCAGCTCCCGGGCGGTCGTCTCGAAGGTCGACCAGTCGTATAGAGGCTCCTCGATGCTCCGACCGGCGTCCTGAAAGCGGGCGTGGTTTCGATAGAGGCCGAGGCAGGAGAGAAAGACGGGCAGAGCATACACCTGGTCGTTCGCGCTCTGAATGGTGAAGGCTTCATCCACGATCTGCCGCGCGAGCGGTCCAACCTCGAGAGGGTCGAGAACCCCCGCTTCCCCGAGAATGTGTCCCCAGTCTGTGTAGGCAATATCGCCCGGATCGCCGGACCGCGCGGCGGCGATCTGCTGGCGGGTCAGATCGGCTGGTGCGGCGACGCGGTGGACCAGGCGGATGGCGGGGTGCGATGCCTGCCATGGGCGAAGTATCCGCGACCAGCCCATTGCCGTGCTCCAGGCCGCGCTGCCGACTGTCGCCCGGGCAAGGGCGGTCGTGGGATCGGGGATCGGAGTAAACCAGGTCAGGGTCCGGGGTGACGCCGCTGCACCGGTGACCTGCTGGGCCTGCCCGAGGAGACCGCGCGCCAGACGTTCGATCGCGGGACCGGGAGACGGCACCGACACGCAGCTCGTGGTCAGAGCGGCGCAGGCACTCGCGCCAAGGCTCGCGATGTGCCCGAGAACGCGTCGGCGCGAGAAGGTGCGCGGGCCAGCCGATCGGGAAGGCGAGCACTGCGACGACATCGGGCCGCTCGAATGCGCAAAACTTATTTATGGACGAGTATAGCATGGGGG
>DATGMJ010000078.1:0-5553 GCA_035293685.1 Chloroflexota bacterium
GTACGAGGAAGGGTGCCGCAAGTGCTACGTCTGCGGGTTCTCGTCCTGCTGAGTGGGCGGCAATAATATTCAGAGACTGACCAAAGACCCGGTGTCCCTCACGACGCCGGGGGCATCCTGGCCCGGGGCGGGAGATAGTGCAGACCCGCCCCGGGCCAGATCATCTCCCTGGCGTGCTCGTAGTCGTGTTGACGGCGGCGCTCCGTGCTCGCTATGCTCTGGAGCAGCGGGAGAGACCGATCGGCAATGAAGCGGTGTCAGGTTGGCGAGGTTGCGTTCTACACCATTGACGAGCTCGCCGCCGGTCCGGGGGTCGTGGCGGCCGTCAGCACGCGGCATGGGGGTGTCAGCACTGGTCCCCTGGCCTCGCTGAATCTGGGATTTGACTGCGGCGATGATCCTGTACACGTCCAGGCGAACCGCTATCGGTTGTGCTGTGCTCTCGGCCTGGAGCCGCACCGCATTGTGTGTGCTCGTCAGGTGCACGGGACGGTTGTTCGCGTGGTCGGTGAGGAGTCGGCAGGGGCCGGCTTCGGTGATCCCGCAGCAGCGCTCTCCTCGGTTGACGGCCTGGTGACCGATCAGCGCGGACTGGCGCTCTGGTTGGTCTTTGCAGACTGTGTTCCGATTCTGGCGTTTGATCCCGATCGGTCAGCCGTTGGCATTGCTCACGCCGGCTGGCGCGGGACAGCGGGGCGGATTGCTGCCGCACTCGTTGCAACCATGACCAGCACGTTTGGCAGTCGTCCGGAACGCCTGCGTGTTGCGATCGGTCCGTGCATTGGCCCATGTTGTTACGCTGTTGGAGAGGAGGTCGTGGCGGCGGTCACGGCTGCGGTATCAGACCCCTCTCGCGTCCTGGTCGCCTCGACCCCGTGCCGACTTGATCTAGGCGAGGCCAATCGCCAGATCCTCGTCGCAGCTGGGGTTGCGCCCGCGCACATCGCGCTCAGCGGTCAGTGCACAGCGTGTCGCGTCGATGAGTTCTATTCGCATCGGGCACAGGGCGGCCGCGCGGGCCGGATGGCAGCGGTTATCGCGGTTCGCTAGGGAGAGGAGCCATCTATGGAGACGCGGTTGAGTGTCGAGGCCGAGCTCGCGCGTCGGATCGAACAGGTACGTGCGGAGATCGCCCGGGCGGCGGAGCGGGCCGGGCGTTCGCCGGGGGATGTCACCCTGGTCGCGGTGAGCAAGACGGTGCCGGCTGATCGTGTGCGGGCGGCGGCGGAGCTCGGGATTACCCACTTTGGTGAGAATCGCGTGCAGGAGGCCGAGGAGAAGATTCACGCGCTCACCGGGTGTCTGCCGCCAGGCGTGACCTGGCACATGGTCGGCCACCTCCAGTCGAACAAGGCGCGGAAGGCGGTCCGCCTCTTTGCGCTGATCGAGTCGGTCGACTCGCTGGAGCTTGCCCGTCTGCTGAGCCGGCTCGGGGTCGAGCGCGGCGTGCCGGTTCCGGTGCTCCTGGAGGTCAATGTCGGAGGCGAGGAGACGAAGTTCGGCTTTGCCCCGGCTGAGCTTTCGGAGGTCTTCCCGCGGATTCTCGAGCTTCCGATGCTGGAGGTGCGCGGACTGATGACGATAGCTCCGCTGGTGGGCGATCCAGAGGACGCCCGCCCCTACTTCCGCCAGCTGCGAGAGCTCCGCGATCGGCTCGCTATGGCCTACCCGGCGGCCGAACTGCGCGAACTTTCGATGGGGATGACGAACGATTTTCCGGTAGCGATTGAGGAGGGCGCGACACTCGTGCGCATCGGGCGGGCGATCTTCGGTGAGCGCCCCTCCTAGCCGGGGTGCACGGGTCGACTATATCTGGTAGAATTTCTCTAGAGATTCTTGCTGATCCGGCCGGCTCGGCTCTCCGGGGTGACGGCAAGGGGAACGAACAGGTCGATGGAAAGGGCCAGGCGTGGCAGAGTTCTTAATTCGCTTCGTTGATTTGCTGTTCAATGTCCTGATCTTCGCGATCTTGATCGACGCGCTGATCTCGTGGTTTCCGATCTCCCCCGGTCACCCGATCGTGCGTCTGCTCGATGACATTACTGAGCCGATCCTATCACCCCTCCGGCGCGTTGTCCCGCGTCTGGGGATGTTCGATATCACGCCGATCGTCGCGATGTTTCTGCTAGAGATCCTCCAGCAGATCATTATCGCCGGCCTCTCCAGCGCCCTGTAGACGGACTCTCTTCCCGGTGCACACCGTAAGATCGGGAGAGGTCCGTCCACACGGGACCGCCGGGATCCTAGAGTGACGGATACCGCCCACTCGCCAGGTGGTGTCGAAAGGACCGCTCGACCCGTTCTGCCAGCGCCCCGATCTGCTCGAACTCGGCGTCGCCGAGACGTCCACGCAGCCAGAGCTGCCCGAGTCGGGTCACGGCTGGCGCGATGACCAGCTCCTCGATGTCATCCAGGTTCCCGATATCCTCGATGCCGCGCAGGAGCACCGCCAGGGCCCGTCGGTGATCCCGGACCAGTAGTGCAGCCAGCAACTCTTCTGCATGCGGACCCATGGGTAGGCCAGAACGGCCTTTGCGGTTCCTTCGAGTTCGAACACGTGTTCTGGAGCCGTGAACGGGCTCGACGAGTCGCAATGCCATGGTCGTGTCCAGCCTTCCTTGCGTTTTCCAAGTCGTTCCGGGGTGCGAGGGTGCAGTTCGGCCATGTAAACGGCATGAATAGCAGCATGTTACACCATCTCTACGGGATCTCCTCCCTGATGGTTCCGGAGACATTCCGGAAACAGCCAGCGTGGGTGCGTGAGACTGTTCCCCTATTACTCACAGTCTGCCTGCCTGGATGCCGCCCGGATCGGCGTTCTCCCCTGGCATCGATCTTCCGGGCAGCTAAATCGTGATGTACCACTTCGCCGGTTCGGCAGTCATCAGCCGCGCGCGCTCGGCTGAGAGGCGTTCACGCTCGGGGCTCTGGCGCCAGCGCTCGTAGGCGGCCTGGCTGGACCAGCGCTGGATCAGCTGATACTCGGTTGGGTCGACCACACTGCGCAGGAGGGTCTGTGCAGTCTGCCCGGCCTGGCGCCGGTACGGCTCGGTTGCCTTGTACCAGGCGATCGCTTCTTCCTCTCGACCGGGCAGGGGGCGAATCTGGCGAATCAGCACGAAGGCCACAGTGTCTCTCCTTCCGCTCTCAGCCGGGAGCTGGTCATGGCCGACGGAGACCCCGGCGTGAATGATCACAGAGGGGCAGTCCAGGTCATCTTGACCACTTTCCCGGATGGGCCGAGTGGGCCAAGTGGTTTGCCGTTCAGGGTCACAATGACGTTGGCCGCGTTCCCGGACCACAGCATGACCGAATGGGTGCCTGTCCAGGTACGCCGATCACCGGGCAGGAGAATCCCGGTGAACACCACCTTCCCATCGGACTCAACCTGAAGCCAGACCCGTCCCGCGATCTGGGCATCCACCCGGATCCCCGGCGTGGGGGTCGGTGTCAGGCTTGGGAGCGCATCCGTCGTCGGCGTTGCCGTCGGGGGCAGCGTGGGCACAGGGGTGGGAGAGGGCGTCGTGGTCGGCGTGGGCGGTAGGACGGGCGGACTGGGTAAGGGGGTCGGCATAGTCAGCGCGATATCCGTACGGGCAGGCGGTACAAAGCTAGCACCTGCCAGGTAAGCGCTCACCTGCTGGTATAGGTAGCCGACCAGCGCGACGACGAAACCGAGGAGCAGGACCGGTACGAGGCAAGAAGTCGTCCTTCGGTGGGAATAGACCGGCCGAGATGTCTCCGGACGGACCTCCGGGGCCGGCAAAGGGCCGCGGGTCGCCTTATATGCCTGGATGAACGGCTCCGGCTCGAAGCCGAGGAAGCGGGCATAGTTGCGAATAAATCCGATTGTGGCCACCGGACTTGGCAGCTCATCGAAGCTGTCGTTCTCGATCGCATCCAGATACTGCTCGCGGATCTTGATGGCCTGGGCTACCTGAGCCAGGGTAAGGCGCCGACGAAGGCGCTCGCGTCGCAACAGGTCGCCGGTGACCTGCTGAGCATCGAGGTCGTCCATCCTCCGTCCTCCGGTACACGATCCCATCTCCAGGAGGCCGCTGGAGATGCGTGGTCGTTGCAGTGATCATCGGGTGTGCTAGCGTGGAATCGATCCCGACCATTCCCCCGGACGCGGGGGACCGGGCAACGCGGGCCAGCCGTCCCGTGCCACGGTGCCCATTCAACGGGGTAAGATCCGGCTGTTAGAGAAGTATATCATTGGACTGGCAGACCAATGAAGGGAGCCGCTGGAGCGGTAGTCGCTCGTGGATTACCGGTGCGCGGTGGTCTTCTCGATGACAACAAAATGCGATAGCCCGAAGCACTGGAGCGGTGTGCGCTCGAGCGCATAGCAGACGCGCCGGAGGAGCAGGCCAAGCCATCGGTGTGCGGCGGCGATATTATCGAAGCCGGGGAAGACATAGCCGTGGTGTACCACCCGTGCCGGCTGATGCTCCCACAGCCGGCGCAGGTCGCGCGCAGTATAGACGCGCACGTGCGGGCAAAAGCGTTGGCGAATGACCCCTGGCAGCCAGTTGATCAGGGGGATGAGGCGGAAGAGGTAGCGCGATCCCAGATAGATGCCGTGCGTCTCGAAGGGATAGAGGCGGTTCGGAGCAAAGATGACGAGGCGCCCGCCGGGCCGAAGGACCCGGAGCGCCTCGGCGATCGTTTGTGCGTCGCTCCGCACGTGCTCGATGACCTCGTTGAGTACGATGACGTCGAAGCTGGCATCCGGAAAGGGGAGTGCTTCCGCTTCTCCAACCAGCAAACGCGAGAGGCGGCGCGCTCCCGCTGCGACCCGCTCCTCGTCGACGTCGATGCCGAAGACGTGCTCGGAGAACCGCCGGAACTTGTCAACGTAGGTGCCAATGCCGCAGCCGATGTCGAGGATCCACCGACCGTCGAGCGGGGCATAGCGCTGGATCAGGGCAAGGCGGCGATCCTGCCCGAAACGCCAGACATAGCTGGGATGCCCCAGAGTAATCCACTTGGGCTCGCGCGCGTTGTCGGGCACTGGCTCTTTCCTCGCCTGATGGGTGCTTACGGGATGGCTCTGACGATCTCGACCGGCGTGACTTCCTCCCGCATCGTAGCAGAGAGCAGACCAGCGGCGCAAGCAAGGAGACAGGCGAGATGATCGGCGTTCGGACGATCGATTTGCGTTGACGCTGGTCATAGGGCCACGTATAATTAAGCGTGCGTCCGCGTGCCGGCGTAGCTCAACGGTAGAGCAAGTGTTTTGTAAACACTGGGTTGGGGGTTCGAATCCCTTCGCCGGCTCCGTGGAGGGGCGAGTGAGCGGCTCATGCCTCTGCCGCCGGACATGGCTTCGCATGTTCGCATCCTGCTCCCTCCACCGGCGCGGCGACTCGAGCTAGCGTGTGGAGACACGAAGGAGGACCGCGAGCACCACTATGGCGAGGAAGCGATTTGAGCGGACGAAGCCGCATATGAACGTGGGGACGATCGGGCACATCGACCACGGGAAGACGACGCTGACGGCGGCGATCACGAAGGTGCTGGCGCTGAAGGGGGAGGCGGAGTATCGGC
>DATGMJ010000079.1:0-6106 GCA_035293685.1 Chloroflexota bacterium
CCGCGAGGACTGGAATGTCGAAGGAGCCCTTTACCGGTGCATCTGCCTGCTTGATATGCCGCCGGTTACCCGTGAGGAGCAAGACCTCTGCATGAAGAGCCGAAACGGCTGCTGGCGCTTTAAGAAGAAAGCGGCAAAGCCAGCAGCGCTGCGCGCCTCCTGACTGGACCCTGGCGCACAACTTGCGCGCACGGCTTCCCGAAAGCCCGACGGAACGCTGGTCCCTCACATCTGACCCGCGCGGTCGGTGCATAAACCCGGGGAAAGAGCCGTGCGGATTGCTCTTCTGGCGCCTCTCTACGAGCGTGTCCCCCCTGCGACGTATGGGGGCACCGAGCGCGTTATTGCCAACCTGGCTGATGAGCTCGTCCGGCGCGGGCATGATGTGACCCTCTTCGCAACCGGTGACTCACAGACCCGCGCGCGCCTGATTCCGGTTTGCCCGTCCCCATTATGTCGCGAGGAGCGTCTGACCGATCCGCAGGCCTATCACGTGCTGCAGCTGGGACTCGCGTATGCCCGCGCAGGTGAGTTCGATCTCATCCACTCCCACTGCGACTTTCGGGCGTTGCCGTTCGCCGCATTGACCCGAACGCCGACGCTTTCGACGAATCATAACCGTCTCGATGCGCCGGAGAACCGCGCGCTTCTGCGGGCCTACCCGGACGCACTCGTGACCGTTCTCAGCGAGAGCCATCGGCAACAGCTCATCGGGGGACGATGTCTGGGCATCACCTACAACGGCATCGCAGTCAGCGAATTCCCCTTCTCGGAGCAAGCGGGAGACTATCTCGCGTTTGTTGGTCGGCTCTCGCCGGAGAAGGGGCCGCTGGATGCGATCCAGGTGGCGGAGCGCACTGGTATTCCTCTCAAGATGGCCGCCCGGATCAATCCGTGGGAACGTGACTACTTTGAGCGGCAGATCCGTCCGCGGCTCCGCCCGCCGCTCGTCGAGTTTATTGGAGAGATCGGCGAGCGCGAGAAACGGCAGTTTGTCGCGGGAGCTCTGGCCCTGCTCTGTCCGCTGCGGTGGCCGGAGCCGTTTGGTCTGGTGATCATCGAGGCCCTGGCGACTGGCACGCCCGTGCTGGCATACCCGTGTGGCGCGGCACCCGAGCTGATTTGCGATGGGGTGAATGGCTTTCTGTGCACCAGTGCAGCGGACATGGCGCGGCGGGCTGAAGAAGTGGCCTCGCTGATCGATCGCCACACCTGCCGTCGGTGGGTCAAGGACCGGTTCTCGGTCAAGGCCATGGTCGATCGCTATGAGGAGGTCTATCGGACGGCGCTCGGTGCCGGAGGCGTGGAATCGGTTGCCTCCACCTGAGCTCACCCGGACAGCCATTGCCCCCGGGGTGGATAGTGCAGTAGCATGGCGGCCGGACTGCCCGACTTTCGAGAGATAAGGGGGAGCTGCCATGGCTACCGTCCCGTTCGATGGAGCAAAGCTGGACAGCCTGCTCGAGGAAGCGAGGATTGATGCCCTACTCGTCAGCAGTCGCCATAATGTCCGTTATCTCACGGGAGGCTACTACGACCACTTCCATGCGCTGGCGACCCGCGGTGGAAGCGGTCAGTACGTGCCGTTTGTCGGTATCCCGCGCGGCCGCTTCGATGCGGCGTTCTACGTGGGGAGCATGGGGGAGAAGAGACAGCTTGAGGCGATGCCGATCTGGATACCAGCGATCCACCTGAATGGGGGGAATGGTCCGAACGCGGCTCGCGTGGCGGCGTCGCTTCTGAAGGATCGAGTTGGCACGAGTGCGACAATTGGCGTTGAACTCCCGTTTCTCCCGGCAGATGCGTTCCAGTCACTCCAGCGTGATCTTCCCCACGCACGGTTTGTCGACGCGACCGATCTCCTCCACGAACTGCGTGCTATCAAGACGCCAGCCGAGCTTGCCATTTTGCGGCGCGTCGCAGATGGCGTAGCTGGTGCGATCCAGGCGACCTTCCGGGCTGCCCACGATGGGATCACGACGCGAGAGTTGTCCTCCGTGGTGGCCTACCAGATGGCCAGTCGCGGCATCGAGTTTCTGTGGTCCTTTACCTGCGCCGGACCAAGCTTCCTGCGGGCTCCTTCATCGATGGTCTGGGAGCGCGGTCAGATCCTTCATCTCGACTGTGGTGGTGAAATTGGTGACTACCTGGCCGACATCTGCCGCCTCGGGTCGCGCGGCGAGCCTAGCGCGCTGGCGCGCGAGCTCCACGCGGAGTGCCTCCAGCTTCAGAACGATATCCGGAGGTTTGTGCGGCCTGGTACGACCTATCGCGAGCTGGCCGAGGCTGGTGAGGAAGCCCTTCGCGCTCTCCCGCACGCCGAGATTGGGCGCTTCGTCGCGCATGGTATTGGCATGGTATCGCACGAGCAGCCGATGATCGCCGCGCGGAGCGACCGACGGCTCGAGGCTGGCATGGTGCTCTCGATCGAGACCGAGTTCCTCCATCCATCGGTCGGGCACGTCAAGATCGAGGATGTTGTCGCCGTCACACCCGACGGCTACGAGGGCATGGGCGACATCGGCCGCGAGTGGCAGATTGTGGAATGAACGTGAGGGGTGATCGGTCTGCCGAGCCGATCACCGCCAGATGCGGCGGAAACCCAGGTTCTCGCACCGGGAGGGCACTGGCTCGCCCGGAGGGGAGGTGCGCGCGCATTCTGTAAAAGTTGCCCACTCGTCGGGGGTGATATCGTCGAACGCAGCGATCTTGCGGAGCAGCCCTGGCGTGATGCCGAGGGCATGCGCGACACGCTCGATCGGGTGAGGGTCCGTGATCGGCAGGTGGCGCTCGATTGAGTTCACCACATCGAGTTCGACATCAGCGCGCTGGGCAAGCTCCTGAGATGTGAGGCGATGTCCCCACTTGCGCTCCTCCAGGAGCGCAAGTGCTTCGGCCGTCTGATGCTTGGTAAGGCGAAATGGCGTCGGAGCCATCTGGGCCATGGCTTTATCTCCGCTGACTTGATCCTCGCTCGTGCACGGAGCACGATCTCGGCCAGGGCGGGATCGTTACGGGAGGCTTTTGCGGAGGAGTCAGGCGGTTTGCCCCTGATCGATGTCTGGGCCTATCAAAGCGCGAAGCGCCGGCACTGTACGGGACAGCCCAGGGCGTGGCCAGGCCAGGATGGGTGACCTGACGAGATCCATACCCAGGCCCGCCAGGATACCTCTGGAGGGCTTCTGCGTTGGGTGAGCCGACAGTACTCTGACAGCACGTGCCCAGAAGAGCGAGCACGGCTGGGCAAACCATTGAGGGCGGAGAGGGAGGGATTCGAACCCCCGAGGCTCATCACCTAGCTGTTTTCAAGACAGCCGCCATCAACCACTCGGCCACCTCTCCAGTTCCAGGGTCATGCTAGCAAATGTGCCTGATTGTCGTCAAGTAGCCTGGCACGCGCTTCAGGGAGCGGTATAGAAAGAGTGGTGCCACGAGAGGCCCACCATGCTATAATCAATTGGTCATACATGAAGGAGACAAGACGGATCCAGCACGTACCAGAACCGCCCCATGGGATCGATCGAGTATCTGCGTGGTGTTGCGCGGGTGACTGGTGACGGCGGGGAGGAAAGGAGATCGCGGCATGCCCCTGGACAAGAGCCAGAAAGCCGCAATTATTGATGAGTACCGCATCCACCCAAATGATACAGGGTCGCCTGAGGTCCAGATCGCGCTCCTCACGGAGCGGATCAACCAGCTTATTGAGCATCTCAAGGTGCACAAGAAGGATCACCATTCACGCCGCGGGCTCCTCAAGCTGGTTGGTCAGCGCCGCCGGTATCTACGCTATCTGACCCGGCAGGATGTTACCCGGTACCAGAACATTATCAACCGTCTTGGCTTACGGAAATAGCTCTCATCCGATGTGACGTGATAGGCCCAGGGACGAACCCCCTGGGTCCTTTCGTATTTTGGGAGGCTACAGACCCAATGGTACACCGTTACGAGACGATGGTCGGTGAGCGCGCGCTCATTATTGAAGCCGGCAAGCTCGCTGGCCAGGCGAACGGGGCAGTGACCGTTCGCTACGGCGACACTGTCGTCCTGGCAACAGCGACTGCTGCCCGCGAGCCGCGCCCCGACGTGGATTTCTTCCCCCTCACTGTTGACTATGAGGAGCGGCTCTACGCTGCAGGCAAGATCCCCGGCGGATTCTTCAAGCGCGAGGGACGACCGAGCGAACAGGCGATTCTCACCTGCCGACTGACCGATCGCCCGATCCGCCCGCTCTTTCCGAAGGGATTTCGCAACGACGTTCAGGTGATCGTGGCGGTTCTTTCGGCAGACCAGGAGAATGAGCCTGATGTCCTCTCGATCATTGGTGCCTCGGCGGCTCTGACGATCTCGGATATCCCGTTCGAGGGGCCGGTCGGCGCGGTCAAGGTCGGGTATATTCGGGGCGAGTTGGTCATCAATCCCGAGGCGTCGCGGATGGCCGAGAGCGATCTCGAGCTCACGATCGCCGGTACGCGCGATGCGATCGTGATGGTCGAGGCGGGCGCGAACCAGATCCCGGAAGAGGTTATGCTCGACGCGCTGAAGGTCGGCCACGAGGCGCTCCAGCCGATCGTTGAGTTGCAGAACCGGATGCGCGCCGAGATTGGCAAGCCCAAGTTCTCCTTTGTGGTGCACGAACTGCCGGCCGAGTTTCGGGAGGCGGTCCAGAAGGCTGTTGGTGATCGCCTGGAGCCGATCATCTACCAGACGGATAAGAAGGCACGCGAGGATGCGCGCCGTCAGTTGATCTCCGAGATCACGGCCGCGCTGGGCGAAGGAACGCGCGAGAAGGACGTGGCCCAGGTCATCGAGGAGATGGAGCACGATATCGTGCGCCGCGCGATCCTCGACGAGGGGCGGCGTCCCGATGGGCGTGACCTGACTACGATCCGGCCGATCTCCTGTGAGGTCGGCATCCTGCCTCGGACCCACGGCTCCGGCCTCTTCACCCGCGGTCAGACCCAGGTGCTGACGATCGCCACGCTCGGGAGCACCGCGGACGAGCAGATCATCGAAGGGCTCGGGCTCGAGGAGTCCAAGCGGTTTATGCACCACTACAATATGCCGCCGTTCAGCGTGGGTGAGGTGCGGCGCCTGGGAGCGCCGGGGCGGCGCGAGATTGGCCACGGCGCTCTTGCCGAGCGCGCTCTGGTGCCGGTCATTCCGAGCGCGGACGAGTTTCCCTACACGATCCGCCTTGTCTCAGAGGTCTTGAGTTCCAACGGCTCTACCTCCATGGGCAGTGTGTGCGGTAGCACGCTTGCTCTGATGGATGCGGGGGTTCCGATCAAGGCACCGGTCGGGGGAATCGCGATGGGCCTGGTCACTGACGAGAACGGTCGGTTCGCGATCCTGACCGATATCCAGGGCATCGAGGATCACCTGGGCGATATGGACTTCAAGGTCGCCGGGACGGCGACGGGGATCACCGCCCTCCAGATGGACATCAAGGTGAAGGGGTTGACCCACGAGATCCTGCGCCAGGCCCTGCTCCAGGCACGCGATGCTCGGTTGTTTATCCTCGGGCGCATGCTTGAGACGATCGCCGAGGTCCGTCCGGAGCTGTCGCCCTACGCGCCGCGGAGCTACCGGACCAAGATCCCGGTGGATAAGATCGGTCAGTTGATCGGACCGGGCGGCAAGCACGTCCGGAGCCTGCAGGACGAGCACAATGTGAAGATCGATATCGAGGATGACGGCACGGTCTATATCTCCTCGGTCGATCCGGAAGGCGCGCGCCGGGCTCTGGAGGAGATCGAGCGGCTCAGCCGCGATGTCGAGATCGGCGCGGACTACCTGGGCAAGGTGACCCGCATTACCAACTTCGGCGCGTTCGTCGAGATCTTCCCTGGCAAGGAAGGGCTGGTTCGCCTGGCCGAGCTGGCTGACTACCGCGTCTCGCGTCCGGAGGATGTGGTCAGCGTCGGTGACGAGATTATGGTGCGGGTGATCGAGATCGACTCGCAGGGGCGGGTGAACCTGTCCCGACGGGCGGTCCTGGAAGGGACGACCACACGGGCACCGGCCGGTGCGGTTGCGGGCCACCGCGGACAGCCGCACGGCGAGCGGCGCCCGGCCGGCGGTGGACGAGGACCGACCGGCGGCGGAG